>NZ_JXUW01000003.1 GCF_000949255.1 Ferrimicrobium acidiphilum DSM 19497
AAGCGCTCAAAGCAGGTATCGGATTCACGGAGTTAGCCAATGGGTTCGCCTCCTGTGAGGACTCTGTAGCTCTTCAAGCTCTCTGTAACCGTCTTGGTCCAAACCAGATCGAGGAGTTCTTCCACCGTTGGATGCAGGTCATCCCAATCCCACTCGACGATAGAGACCGTTTGGCCGGTTTCTGGTGGGAGTTGTCAATGCGTCAGATCGAGGTCTCTCGCACTATCGTCTTTGATGCACCTCGTCGAGCCCGGGCCTTCTTCGAGTCAACCGTGGCCGACAACATCGACATCGGCCGCCCAGATGAAGTCAAGCTAATCTTTGCTCGCCAGATCCGTAAGAACACCAACGCTGAGTTCGCAACCAGGATCGTAACACGGGGAACCGATGTCACCATCAACGCGTTCTACAAACACTCTCGTATCAAGGAATACCTCAAGGAGGGTCGTGCACTCCGTATTGAGACGGTGGTCAATAGCCCCACCGATCTTGGTGTGCAACGTCGCCTCCGCAACCTCGCCGAGTTGATCGACAAGGCTCGAGCCGCCAATCGTCGACTACTTGACATCCAACGTGCCGGTCAGGGCTGTGCCATCGAGACTGCTCTATGGGAGCGGATCTCACAGCCCTCGCTAGAGGAGGGCAGACGAACCGGAGCGATACGCTTCGGGGATAAACGCGTCATGGCCCTGGCCGGTGCGCTCTGCGTGGCGCTAAATACCGTCATCGGCTTCACCAACAAGAGCCTTCGTGCCTCGGTGTCCCAGCTGCTTGGTGGTCCCTATAGCGCCGCGCAGATGACCTATGACCTGCGTAAGCTGCGCCTCAAAGGTCTCATTACAAGGATTCCCCATACCAACAGCTATACGCTTACGCCAGAGGGAATCCGCTTTGCTATTACCTACACCAAGCTAGGTCAGCGTGTTCTGCCACCCCTTCTCGCAGCCAACCAGCAACCTGCTCCTATCGGGTTACAGCGCGCACTCAACACGATAGAGAACTATGTCGGCAACTATCTCGAACATGCAAAACTCAAAGCCGCTGCTTGAAAACTTGGCTCAAAATTAAAGACTGGGATACCAGAGGAGCCCTAGCTAACACTCGATTTACCCGCTTTATGACCGCAGTGGGACTTCGTGTAAATACATGCTGATGTGTTCAGTGGCGAGCGAACTTGTCTTCGGGAACATTATTATAAATCCAGGAGCTGAGGGGAGGGTGCTTGGTACCGACACTCAAGCCAATCGGCGACAGCTGGCTTCAGATAATCATACCCTGGGGATGCACTGCCGAAATAATGGCAGTGCGAACTACGCATGTGAATATCAATGGGGTTTGGTCTGATCAAGCAGCGTCTGTTCCTCGCGTCTTTGGGGCTTATAGTCGTGAATAAAAATATAGGTTTCACGTGAAGAGAGTTGGAAACCTGATGGAGGAACACCAGCGGCTGCATCCGTCCCGGTCGGCATCGCCCCCGCAAGTGTCAGCCGGGTACCCCATGAGCGAATACACCCCATATGTCGCCGCTAGAACGCATGACTACGAGAGCATCACGTATCTTGATGGCGTCGGCAACGAAGGATTCGTTCTCTCAGATCCGTCATCGGTGCTTCGGTCAAGTCTCGATGCTCGGCACGCGCTGGCCGACGTGCGATGCTGTTGCCCACCCTATTCAACGTCCGGGAGGAGACCTTGGTAATCGCTGCTCACGCGAATGTTCGTTTGTTGGTGCACAACGACAAAGAGACTCTTTTCTAGATGAGAGGCGATGATCGAGGGCGGAAGCGAGAGAATGGCCGTTGGGCCACGCTAAGGAATCGACGCTTTGTGATCTGGCTCGCGGGCCAGGGAGTATCGAACACTGGTTCGGCTCTCACAGTAGCGCTAGCCCCAATCATCGCTGTGGTCGTTCTTCACGCGCCGGCCAAGGAGGTAGGGCTTATCGTGGCGACATCCTTGGGATGCACCGCTGTAGCCCGGCCTGCGGCTGCGGTGTTCGCGGAAAGGTCCCGTAATAGGATCCGAGCCCTTTTTGTGATCAATATTGTGTCGGCTATTGTTATTGGACTGATCCCGGTGTTCTGGGTCTACGGATCCTTGTCGCTCCCCGTGTTTTGGATCGTCATCGCCGTCGATGGGCTAGCGGGCGGGGTGTTTGGTGCTTACTCGGCGCCGATGGTGGCTGACCTCGTCGATAAGGAGTCGTTACCGCAGGCGAGCGGACTCATGGGCAGCGCAGCGAATGTCGCTGGCGTCGCCGGCCCAACTCTTGGAGGAGTTATCCTCGCGATCGTGAGTGCACCACTTGCTTTAGTTGCCGATTCAGCTTCGTTCCTTGTCGGGGCCCTCAGTTGCCACTTGATCCGAGGCACCCGGGCTTCACACTCCCCGCCTAAGAGGCCTACAGATTCTGCGGCACAAGTGTCGAAGATCCCATTGATGAGGGCATTTGGTGCTCCCTTCAGAGTGAGCGGTGGTGCGGCTCTGTTGGGCATATTGCTTGCACTCACAGTTGTAAACGGACTCGCGCTTAGCGAGTTGACGGTACTCATGATCAGAGGTGCCGGCGTTCCGCCTGTCGTCGTCGCAGTCATCGCGGGTCTCGGAGCCGTCGGTGGAGTGTTGGCTGGGGTATCCGTGGAATGGATCGCACCGCGAGTTGGTAGTTATAGGGGTGCGCTCATAGGCGCCGCGCTGGCCTCGCTTGCGACAATGGCACTGGCTGTGGTCAAACCAGGCGGGTTTGCCGTGATCCCGTATGCCGCTTATGAGGTCATCGGGGCTGGTGGTAGTACGCTACTGATATCGCTTGCCTTCGCACAGGTGATTGGAGGTTTGGCACCCGCTGCAAGAGCTCGTGGGATCGCTGTCGCTGCGATGCTTCCCGAGGCTGGCCAGACTATTGGCGCGCTCATCGGTGGCATCCTCGTTGGAGTCTTAGGGCTAGCCCGCTTCTACGACATGGCCGCCGCGTTAGGTTTGGTGGTGGCGGTTCTGTCCGTGTGGCTGGCGAGACGGAAACCCTTTGAATGTGATGGAATGGCGAACGCTATGTAATCCACCTGAAGCGCGATAGGGTCGAGTGGAGATGAGACAAGCGCCCATAATCCAAAGGTGGCAGGTGTGGAGAGCCAAATCGTTGCAGAGGTCACGGGGTTGCGAGGAACCGACCTTTCACAAACGAAGTGGACCGGGCTCCTGGGGCTGTCCAATGCGCCGGTTGAAGGCAGTACCGCTTACGGCGGTTCGTGTCAGTCAGTCCATTGGAGGTGGTGACTAAATGAAATACATGGGCGCACCAAGTCAGCAAATTGCAAAGGTTATCGGAATTACAGTGTTGACCGCGATGTTGCTTGCAGCATGCAGTTCAAACGCTTCATCAGCGAAGGTGACGAATTCCTCTAAAGCAGAACCTTCACGAACGCAGGCCATTGCATCTCGTAAAGTCTTGGAGCCAGCTTGGCGCCTCCTAGACAAGGAAGTAGCGGTATCCGTAAATGGTGGCCTCGCATGGACCACGAAGGCCTTGCCACCCGGAATCCAAGTAGAAGGAACTTCAGTAGCAGTCACTGAACAAGGTTCGATTTTAGCAATGGACAGTTCAGGGAGCAACCTTGAGATCTTTCGTGCGTCCAACGCCAACTCGCCATGGACGCATGAATCCTTGCCCATTCGATGGCCGGCTGGAGTAGCGCTTGGACCAACTTATGTCTCGAACCTAGTCAACGTAGAGGATAACTATGGTACTGACGCGACCTCAATCTCGGTGAACGAAGGTGGTGCCCAAACTGGTAACGTCACCGCACTGTTCGTCTCCGATGACGGAGGAAGGACCTTTGCTCAGCTGGACCTACCAACCAACTATGGTACCTATCAAGCTGCCATGCTGTCTTCCAGCGCCGGAGTCATCACGGGTGGCAATAGTTATCAGGGTGTTTGGTTTAGGTCTAATAGAGGAAAGAACTGGGAGCCAGCCTCAATACCGGGATTTGCTCCAAGTCCGTACAGCACCGTTGGTACACCGGTTGCATTTGGCACCCAGATCTATGTCCCTATCGCACTCGGAGTGGGTGCGAACGCAAAGACCACTTTGTACGAGAGCACCGATGGCGGTGCGTCTTTCAAGGCTCTCACCACACAGAATCACGTCGGCAGCCTGATCGTAGCCGCCAATGGTCCAGATATCTGGCTCTTCAATGCTACACATGAAATAGTGGAGTCGTCCAATGACGGATTATCATGGACGACGGTTTCTTCTCCGACGCTCGCCAAGGAGGTAGCCTCCGTCGAATTGGCCTCACCAAGCAAGGCCGTAGTCACGACAATCAACTATGGCTGTACAGGATTCAAGACCGGCTGCTACTACAACACCTACCAGCAGGCCACTACCAATAGTGGAAAGACCTGGACTGAGAACGCCTTGAGCCCCACATTCAATGACTGAGCGGAAGATATCTCAATGCACCACCAACGATGAAGATAGCGCAAATCCCTGGAGATGTGCATCGTCGCTCCGCGAATCACGTCGGATCTAGCACTGTCCGGGACCAAGATGGCTAGGTAAGTCGATCGAGCCATTGTTACGCTTACGCGAATGATTGGCGCAACTGCAATGGGGCCAAATGGGCCGATTGTTTTCAGATGTCTGCCTAAAACGGCGAACGCTATGTGATTCACCTGAAGCGCGAGAGGGTCGAGTGGGGATGCGACAAGCACCCATAATTCCAAAGTGGCAGATCACAAGAACTGCATCCTTACGAAGGTCACGGAGTCGCAGTCAGCTCTCTCCTCAAATAGACGCTCCGCCCTACCGCCATATCTCGAATCCTACTCACTTCCACCATCTACGGGTTCAACATATCTGCTTCGATTGTCTACTCGCGCCTTTTTATCATATGTCGCTTTCCTTCTTGCTGTCGACACCTACGGCGCGTTAATAAAGGCCGCGGTGTACTTGAGCGGGAGATCTCCTTGACTGGAACGACTATAGGGTGCACCGACGAGATGGCTCGCCTCACTCCAGGTGAGAAACGGGGAGAACGCTACTGCAGTGCATGACGAAAAGGGAGCTCCAGTTGGATCAATCAGCGACTTTGACGTCCCTGCTTTAGCGGGCATGTGAACCTGTACCGGGGACTCATTTCCCAGTGAGACGGCAATACTACCTCCGACGGGTGTTGAAATACAAGCGGGATCTCCTGGTTGCTGATTGACACCGACGGTACCGAAAAGGATGTCTACTGCCGTACCACCTGGTGCGAGGGTGATGGGAGCAGGGCTGAGAGGGATCGCAAATGACGGTATCGCGGGAGCTTTAGGGGTCCCGTAAGCTAAGAAGTCGCTCGATCCCTTTTCCCCCGCCGGACCGGGTAGCAGCGGCACCGTCGCTGGGGTGCCGTCGGCATTTGCCAGATAAACAGAGGAAGGGTACACCGGCAGCGAACATGCCTGTCCTGACCTATTGATGAGATTGAAGCCGCTCATCTGGTTGTCCAGTGCCGGCCAGCTGGTCCAGTAATGCGTCTCAAGCTGCGTCGACGTACAAAGTGGAGAGCTTACCACCGCACTTCTAGTCGCGCCTCCGCGCTGAGATGGCTCCCACGGTGGACCCCCCGTGTTCTTCGAGGTCGGTATTGACTTGAGTGGAGCTAGGCGCGGCGCAGATCTCCTCGTCAGTGCGAAGCTCCCAGCTGCAGCAAAGATCAAGGCAAGAGATACAACTACCATGATAAGTTTCCTGTGTGTTATGCGCATCACGCCCTCCCACGTCGGGGTTATGAGTTATCATTGATAATGACCCCGCTAACATCGACATCTTAATCATCATCACGACACGTGTTAAGTGGTGCGAGAAACTTTGTGAATAAGTTCAGCACATCAGTTTCCTCTTTCGCCGGTTCCGTGATCCAAGCGACGATCGGTAGCGCAAGCGACGTGGTGGTTGTGTACGCCAACCGCTCTAGGTGTGCGACATAGGCCTTAAGCAAGACGACACCACGTAGTTTTACGGACACGGTCCTCTCGTCAGTAATGGACTTCGGTGGCCATGTTGGAGTGGTAAGCCCCTTGCGATCCACGTGAAGTGCAAGAGGATCGTGCGGAGATGAGACAAGCGCTCATAACCAAAGGTTTCACATTTTGGGAGCCCTATCGTTGCAAAGGTCGCGGGACTCAAGGGGACACACGTCTCGTTGGGAACACAGCCACCTTGAGGGGTTGTTGGGTTCTTCTGCAAGTTCATAGGGTTAAAACATGCCTTGACCTGGTGGGCCCGGTGGGATTCGAACCCAGGACCAAGGTATATCAAGTGTTCACAAAGTGTCCGAGCTGGTAGTCATAGTATCCGAGTACGTCCCATTTTTGCAGCTCATTCAAGTCTTTTGGCAAGGGCGGTGAGACAGGCTCGGACTGGGTCGGACGTTCTCGAACACAATTGCTGGGCGAAAAGTTGGGTGAAGCGGACGTGGAGATCCTCCTAAGCATTGGTTGACCGCGTTGATCCCAAACACTATCCACGTGTCCTCCGGCCTCAATAGATCACCTGACCATCACTGTCGTGCTTTCGAACAGCCAGTTGTGTTAGCTACACAGACTTCCATCCGACGCCAATTGCCAGTACGAGTCAGTTCGACCAGGTTCAAGCACGCTTACACGGTAACGGCTTTCGGTTCCGCCGAGTTCTAACATTACCTGAAACTCGAGACAGCATCGGGTCCCCCCAGGTAGAGCGAGATAACCTATCGAATCCTCCCGCCTATCGAGACAAACTATACTCCCAGCGTTAACACCTATTTCAATACCCGAAGAGAGTTCTCGCAGAAGCTATCAAAGGGGGTAATCAATGAAGCTTGCAACCAATTATCCGAGCCCAGGGGCAATTGGTAGCGTTTACCGGGAGCAGTGCTGCGCTTGAGTCACCGGCAACTGTGGCTTCTAGCCCAAATAGCGAGTCGTCTTCGTTTCGGATCGGGAAGTACCTGGTGACTCCTACCCCACCCTCAGCTAATTTTGACTCACTTACTACAAGCAGTACAGTCATACGTGCGAATGGATTCCCCGATGGGTCAGCTTGCACTCCTCCGGGTTGGCTTTTTGGGGCGGTCTCACATACGAAATGGGTATACCCACGGTTCACTCCCTGATAAAACCACCAGCCAGCGTCACCGTCACATCAAAGCGCCAGCTCAACAAGTGAACTGTATTCTTCGCGCCGGGCCGGGAACCAAGACTACAACGGGGGTCAGTTCAATTCGATCGTTGCGAAGTGGAACGGGTGTGAGGAGCCATCCAGTATCACCACCTTGGTCGTTTGCGCCGGAACGATCGCAGCAGATCAATAACACCGAAGGAGCTGCTCAACCTCATTGCCAAGAGGCGAGATCACAGCCATTATCGACGATTTGGGCATTCACAGCTATCAGCGCTAGTTAGCTACAATCGCCTCGATACGAACTGTCCCAAACGCTCTGGTCAGCGGACGTTGGAAGGGGCACCATACAACCCGAATGTCGGGAGATTCAAAGAAAGTGTGGAACATTCCGACACGATATTTCAACGAGTAATACCAGTTTCGCCAACAGCCCACCAATGCAATTACAAGGCTCCACCCGCGATGGGAGATACTTTACTTGGCAGATCGGCGAGCCTTAACCGCTCCAGTGTGGCCTGGAAACTACGCGAGGTTGGCATGGCATTCTACAGCTGGCCGGACCGCCGAGATCGCTACCAGTATCCGTGCTATAGTGACACTATGGATACACGCACGACAACCATCCGACTTCCAGCCCCGACCGCCGAGGCGCTTGAAGTAGTCGCCAAAGCTGACAACCAGTCGGTCTCCGAGGCTGTTCGGCAAGCAGTTCTCGAACACATCCGGACACGCCGAGCTGACCCGGAGTTCCAGAAGAGCCTGGACCATCTGCTCGATTCGCAACGAGAAGTGTTCGAAAGGCTCGCCGATCTTTGATCAAATACTTAGGCCTGGGCGGCTACCTAGCGATCGCCGAGTTGATCCTCGGCATCAACGGCGAGTTGCTGGCCAACGGCGTTGGGATCGGCTTAGCAGACTGAGTCCTTGCGGCACCTCAGGCATCCTTCGACGGTATAGAGTTCTGTCCGGAGCTCGAGCGGAAGGCAGCCGTGCTGCTCGAGCACTTGGTTAAGAACCATCCGTGCCCGACGGCAACAAGCGCACGGCCCACGCCACGACGTGGATGTTCATCACGATCAATGGCAGTACGTGAACCCTGGAGGATCCCAATGAGATCGTACCGATGATCATTCGTGTTGCGTCTGGTGAGATCAGCACTGAGGAGCTCGCTGAGTGGATCTCCTCAAACATCAAGCAATGACTCTTGCAATCCGAATTGAATCGTAAGGTCATTCGTCCTTGCTGGACTGGAGGTTGAAGGATATGATGGAGGTTGAAGTTCTTCTTCGAGCTGAAATATATAGTTCCATGGGAAGCCTTCACCCTCTATTGCTCCGGCCATGGGGGTACTGACGCGACTGGGACATGACAGGGCTGGAACTCAGACACCTGGGGCCAGCTGACGCTAGGGATAAGTGAGGACGATCGGTGAACACGAAGCGACTTCTACAACCACAAATCCTGATTGCAATCCTTCTTTCGCTGATTCTGGTGGGCGTCGTGCTCTTTGCGAATATGTCATCTGATGGACCCAACACGGGCGTCCTCTCTGTCGAAGCGATCGGTATCGTTATAACCCAGAAAGGGACGTGTGCAGAAATTGCCTCCAATCCTTTGGGCTCTGGAGTGGTTTGTACTCATGGAGTCGTTCTTGGCAGGAAGGGAGAATGCGTTACCTTTGGGCACAATAACTTTACTCCGAGGTTTACCGATCCAAAGCAAGCCCATATGTCACTCTGCAAGAGTCACGGGCTTCATGCGTCGTCTTAGTAACATCCAATGCTAGCACTCGAGAAGCTGACTCATAGCGCAACTGAAGGGAGCCCCCTAGGTCTCAGTATCAGTGAGTTCTTCAAACCGCATCAGCAGCACCTAGTCCATCCTCGAAGGTCGTCCAGTCGTGCCCGGTTGCACTATTGGATCCAACAGTTCGTATGGCTTGGTTCGACGCTGCCGGAAATCAGAGCAGACTAGTAGGGAGTGAGTATCTGAGGGTAAACGTCGCGGTAAAACTCGGACGACGCGGTGGGCGAACTCCAAACGCTCACCGACACGATCCCCTTTGCCATGTTGTTCGTCTACTTGAATCCACAGCATATGCTCTCGTACTGGTGGGCCCGGTGGGATTCGAACCCACGACCAAGGGATTATGAGGTGTTCACAAAGTGTCCGAGTTGGTAGTCATAGTGTCCGAGTACGTCCCATTTTTGCAGCTCATTCAAGTCCTTTGGCAAGGGTAATGAGACAGGCTCGGACTGGGTGGGACGTTCTCGGACACAATTGTTGGGTGAAAAGTTGGGTGAAGCGGACGTGGAGATCCCCCTATGCATTGGTTGACCGAGTTGATCCCACTGTTCCTACCCGAATACTACCGACGTGTTCTTCGGTATCGATAAAACACCTGACCATCGCTGTCCTGCTTTCGAACAGCCAAACGCCAGAACGGGTCAGTTCTTCTAGGCTAAAGTGAGGCGATGACCGAGCAACGGCCCCCCCGGTTTCACCAAGTGTGAAGGTTACCTTAGAGCCGAGGCCGCGTCGGATCCCCAGGTAGAGCAGCGTAATCCACTATGTCTTTTCACATATCCAGACAAACTGTACTCCCAGTGTTAACATCTATCGCAACAGCAGACGACACTTCTCATAGGAGCGATTAGGGGGTCATCAATGAAGTTTGCAACCATTATCCGGGGGGCTATTGGTAGCGTTCGCGGGGAGCAGTGCTGCGCTCGCGTCACCGGCGACCGTGGCTTATAGCTCGAATCCTGAGCCATCCTCGTTCCAGGTCGGGAAAGTTCTGGTAACCCCCACCCCACCCTCAGCTAACTTTGACCCACTCACTGCGAGCAATGCAGCTCTTCGTGCCAACGGCTTTCCCGAGAGGCCCGCTGGTACTCCTCCGGGTTGGTTCATCGGGGCGGTCTCGCATACGAAATGGGTATACCCGCGGTTCACTCCCCGATATAATCACCAGCCAGCGTCACCGTCACATCAAAGCGCTAGCTCAACAAGTGAATCCAATTCTTCCAACTGGGCCGGGAACCGGGCAGGGAACGGAAGCCAATTCAATTAGATCGTCGCGAAGTGGAACGTTCCATCAGTCGGGAGCCCTGCGGGCACGAATGCATACTCCTCCATCTGGCCAGGGATAGGATCGGGAAAGGCGAGTTCGAACCAGCTCCTACAAGCAGGCAGTGAGCAGGACATTAGCTGGCAGTATGTCCTTCATTATGGATGGGAGGCGACTACTTCCTACTACCTTTGGTGGGAGGCGTATCCGTTCAATGCCCAGCAACAGGTCAACATCGCAGTGAGTCCAGGACAGACCATCTTCGTCAACGTTGCCTACTACGGCTCCTCGACGGCGCACTACTACATCAAGAACGAATCAACGGGAGTTGCCACCAGTTTCGATGCCTCCTTCAGTGGTGGTTTCACCGGCTTGAATGCCGAATGGATCGTAGAGCGTACCCAAGTGGGCAACAACTATCCGCCGCTAGCCGACTTTAACAACACGACCTTCAGCGACGCCAACGCGGAACAGGGAAGCACCTGGAATGGTGTTGGAAACTGGAGCCATAATTACCTGGACATGTATGACTGGCACAACGACGATTCCGAAGTTACCGACGCCTATCCTGGACCGATAAGCTCTGGGAATACCTTCACTCTCTATTGGTCCAACTACGGGGATACTGACGCAGTAAACACATGACTCGACTAGAGATCAGGCACCTGCTGCAAGTTAACGCTAGGGATTGTCAAGGGATGAGTGAGGACGATCGGTGAACATGAAGCGACTTCTACAACCACAAGTCTTGATCGCTATCCTTCTTTTGCTGCTTCTGGTGGGCGTCGTGATCTTTGCGAATAGGTCATCTGATAGGCCCAACACTGGCACATTCACAGTTGAAGCGATCGGGATCGTTGTGAACCAGAAAGGGACATGTGCAGAGGTTGGCCAGCCTAGTCCTTTTCTAAGAACCATAAATCGCCCTGGAGTGGTCTGCACCCATGGAGTTGTTCTTGGCAGGAAGGGAGAATGCGTGACCTTTGGGGAAAATAACTTTACTCCGAGGTTTACCATTCCTGAGCCCGCCAAAATGTCGCTCTGTAAAAGCCACGGGCTTCACATGCCATCCTAAATCGGGAAGCTAATTCATAGCGCAACTGAACGAAGCTGCTTGTCGAAAACGCTGATCTCCGTTGCGCCGCATTACTTGCGATTCAGCAAGCTCAGCATACCGTATCAGTTACACCTGCTGCATTCGCGAAGGTCGTCGTGAACCGCCCCGGACATCTTTGGAGGGCCGATTCGGTGGCTGCCGCGCCTGGGCAAGGTACGACAGCACGCATTCGGTCGGTCGGTAGATGGTATCGATCGGAAGTCGAGGAGTGCCGAATCAGCTGTGACAGGCTATCTGGATTCAGGGGCATCGATCCATCGCACGACGACTAGGACAGATATGGGTTGGCAACGTGGTCGACCCTACACTCTTGAAGTAGTAGAGAAAGTTGTAACACTCCGTGCGAGCAGGACGTTTTGGACGGGCATGGTGCTGTACAAACACCATACCAACGGTTGGGCATGAAAACACAGATAGGCCGAAAGAGACGACCATGTCCGTCACGGAAGCCCCTGGCGGTATGGATCATGCGTTGCTTGCAGGTCATGCGGGTTGCGGCGATGGCCAAAGGACTCGCTGCAACCCTCGTTGATAACTCTCTTCGCGGACGCTGTGTTGATCAAACCGCTGAGCCCCTCGACATCGGCGGTGTAGTGGAGTTCCTCGGGGCATTGCTCGACGATTGCGATGGATAGCGGGTCAGAGGGCATCGGGTAGGGTTACACCGCTTACCCGGTCGATAGCAAACCAGCCCTCAGGGTGAAGGGACTGTTCTCGTTGCGTTCGATCAGGTTTTCCGGTGGAGTGTGGATTCATCGGTAACTGTCTTGCCCACTGCGACCTAATGGCAACCGATGGAGCTCAAGCGGTGAACCGAGGGAATCGAGTTTCGCCTAGTGAGGATGAGCGGCGATCATGTTGGGGGTTATGCGTTCGACCGCTTATAAGGCAAGCGCAGAAGGCACCTTTCCAGTTTCCATTATCAGAGTTGGTGGTCGGTGGCGTGTCTCTCAAGAGGCGCTTCGTCGGCTCTTGGACGTGGGCAGAGGGGTCAGCAGCCAGCGGGCACTATGTCGCTAACGGCGAATACACGGACCGCGGTCAGTGTCGGTCCCCGGGCAGTAGAACTAGCTCAGTCGGAGCCCATAGCCTGTCCGGCGTGTGGTTCTTTGAGATCAACATCGTTCCCAGTTCCCTTACCGAGCAGTCGACCAATATGTTCAGCTGCTCGTCTATCCTCTTCTGGCACCGAGTCGGTGTAGTGACGAGCCATGACCGCATTCGTCCACCCGAGTCGCGACTGTTTCTGCTTCTCTGAGATCACGGCGTCGAGCGCAGTCGCCTGGAAGTGACGCAGAGAATGCAGGTGGATGTCGTCCCCAACACCCGCCAGCGTTCTTGTCCTCGTGAAAGCGTGGGAAATAGAGTCAGGATGTGGCGGTGTCAAGCCATCCGGCCCAAAAGAGAAAACAACGGCATCGACATCGAGCGTCATATCCGCCGACTGAGCTAAGTTCTCTTGAATCTTGCGCAGTCTAAGAAGTTCATCTAAGGTTCCCTCGTCGATCGCAACGCTTCGTATGCTCGCTCTTGTCTTTGGCGACTTCACGGTTGCGCTCCCCTTATTCGATACAATCGACTCATCGATGCGAATGGTACCGAGTATGAGATCACAATCGTTCCAGCGAATCGCACAGGCCTCGCCCCTACGCATGCCGGTGGCAACGATGATGCGAAGAATACAACTGATGCGTGGATCCAGGCTTTGGGCCCCAACAAGCAACCTCTGCACCTCATCAAGTGAAGGAGCCCTCACTGGCGTGTGAGACTCAATCGACCAACTCGGCAGCTCTGAGTCTGCAATCGGGTTGGGCAAAGCTCCACCGCTCCACTTTCGAGCCAATCGGCACGCCCGACCCAAGACGGATCGAACCTGGCGAACCGTGGCTTCAGCCAGCCCTTTGTCCTTTAACCCACGTAGGTACTTCTCGACGTCATAGGATGACAACGAGGAGATACGCCTTCGACCAATCGAGTCTTTGATCTGGACCTTCCATAAACTCTCGTACCTACGTGTCGTGGATGGGGAGAGATCTGCCCAGCCATTGTCGCGCCAAGCAATGATTGCGTCGTTGATGGTGGTCGTCGAGTTCCACCGCAACTCGGTCTCAACGATTGGTGCTGGCTTTGCCTCCTGCTCAGACACCAGCCGGGCAAGCTCTCGTTCGGCCTGACGTTTTGTACCGCGGAAGCGAACGTAGCGATGCTTGACCTTTCCCAGGCTGTCTCGACCCACGAACACACGCAGTTCCAAGGTGCCCGGTTGGGCCACCAGCCGCATGCTTCCTGCCATCGATTCCTCTAACTTCAAACCCCTTGTTGGGTTTTCTGTTGGGTTTTAGTTTAGCGGGAAAGTAGACATACGCTCTGAACTGGTGGGCCGCCAGGGTCTCGAACCCTGCACCTTGGGATTAAAAGTCCCCTGCTCTACCGGATGAGCTAGCGGCCCAGAGGCGCCCACGCTAGCGCGGGCGCTCGACAGTATCAATTACTTCTTGGTCTCCCAAAAGATGTCACTGATTTGTCCGATGCTGGCGAGCAGCTGATCGGCTATCGCTACGTCATTAGCCCGCTTTACCTGGCTAGTGAGCTTCTTGGCGTTCCAGAACACCTCATGTAGTTGTGGATACTTTTCAAGGTGGGCGGGCTGAAAATACTGATACCACAACACGTCGAGGTGGTGATTTACTTCAGCCGCACGCTCTTCCTTGATCAAGGTTGCACGGTCTCGGAAGTATTGATCGTCGGAGGCATTGTACTTTTCCACGATCGCTTTGATGGATTCGGCCTCGATTCTTGCCTGTGCGGGATCGTAAACACCGCAAGGCAAGTCACAATGCGCCGAAGCCTGGGCTGGAGCGCGTAGTGTGTCTACCAACGTGAGCACTTTTGTTAGGAACATAAGCTGTCCTTTCTCTTTGTTATTGGACACCAGTAGCTTACCAGGGCTGGGAGTGTTCGATCGAACCTTGAGCGCTACTCGACGTTCTGCGAGGGCGGGGCGTTCTTGCCACTTGCCGACCCCCGTTGTATTTTTAGCAGCGACCTTAGCAGCGACGTGGTTGTTTTTCCAGCGATATGAAGTGGTGGGAGATTCCATGGAACCTACACTCTTGGCCGGTGACAGATTACTGGTCGCTAAATGGCGTGGCATTCCCGTCAGGCAGATCATCGTTTTGCGTGATCCTCGGTCGAGCGATGACATAGTAAAGAGACTGTTACGTCGGTCGCGATCTTCTGTTTGGGTGGAGGGCGATAACCCTTCGCGCTCCACTGACAGTCGTCAGCTGGGCTGGTTCCCCAGGAAAGGCGTTGTTGGCTGGGCTGTCTATCGTTATTACCCTCCGGATAGGGTAGGAAGCTTGGTAGGTGAGTAGAGTGTGGATATTGACAAAGGGGTGAGCATGGCGGACCTTCGGGTTCAAATCAACGAGTGGCTGGAAGAAGTCGATGAGCTAGTCATTGGCGAAGCTCCTATTGAGTCTCTCAAGACGTTGCGTGATTCTGGCCGCCGGCTCGAAAATTCCGTTTCCTATGCTAGAAGAGTGCTCCAAACGAGGCTCGATATTGCTACTGATCTTCATGCGGCTGGAGCGGAATCTATTGTCTCGGTAGTTACGCCGCATTCGAATCCGGCTCCGCTTGCCGAGCGCCACGTAGAGGTGGAAATCCCGGAAGATGACATGGTAAGTGCCGAAGCGTATCTCCGCTTGCTGGTTGGTGGAGATCGGACCCATTCGTTGGATTTGCTTGACGATTCCCAGCTCGCTAGCTACCAGGCGCGGTTGCAGGAAGGTGAGAGAACAATTTCTGGGTTGAGGAGACAGCTGCATCAGCGTTTGGATAGCCTGGGCAGTGAATTGGTGCGACGCTACCAGCAACACTCCGTGAGTGGTGCGTAGCCTGCCTTCGTCTGGCATTCTCGGAACAACTTCGTCACTCCTGCGGTTAAGCTAGCTATGCTAGCTAGGTTCGGCAGGGGTGTTATAACTTGAGACTTGCTGTGATTAGCTACCATGCCTCACCTGTGGCGGTGCCCGGGTCCGGGGTTAACGGTGGCATGAATGTTTACGTTAGGGCACTCACGACCCATCTCGCTCGTGCTGGGGTGGAGTGTGATATATTTTCTGCGAGCCTCAATACTACTCGGGTGGAGTCTACGCGACTCGAATCAGGGCTCTGGTTGCATTCGTTGCCGGTACAGAAACACACTGGAGTCGAAACCACCCCGGACTATACCGGCATACCAGAGTTTGCGGATCGCGTGGTTGAACACATGCTGCGCTCTCCGATTCGTTACGATGCTGTGCACGCAAACTACTGGCTTTCAGGGGTTGCGGCGCATCGTGTTAAGCACGATCTTGACATCCCTATGATTACCACTTTTCATACGCTGGAAAAGGCCAAGCATTCACTTGGCGCTCTGATCGATAACAGATCGAGTTTGCGAATTCATCAAGAGGCCCGGATTCTGGGTTGTTCCGATGCCGTATTGGCGTCCGGCGATGACGAAGCCAAGTGGCTTCTCGACCTCTACCAGGCTCCCGAGGAGAAGGTAGTGCAGTTGCCCCTTGGCATCGATCGAGCCTTTTTCTCGCCTGGGCCGCCGGGTCCTGCTCGTGAAGCGATTGGGTTCGATGATGGGATCCCTATTGTCCTCTACGTCGGCCGCATCCAATCGCTCAAGGGTACGGCGCTGGCGGTCGAGACGCTCGCACATTTGCTTGCTCGACGGAGTGCTCGACTGATCATTGTTGGTGGACCATCGGGTCTGGATGGAGAACGAGAGTTCAAGCGTGTCTCCGAACTTGTGAGCAGCCATGGCTTGGACGAATTGGTTACCGTGGTCGATCCGATGTCGCACGAGCTATTGTCGACCTATTACCGTGCGGCTGATGTCGTAATTGTGCCTTCTGTGAGTGAGTCATTTGGCCTGGTAGCCCTGGAGGCGATGGGGTGTGGAACGCCAGTAGTCGCTACTGATGCCGGTGGACTGCGGACCGTGGTTGACGCAGGACGCTCAGGTATTTTGGTGAAAGACCGGCAGGCATCGGCATTTGCCCAGGCCATTGACTCGTTGCTAGCTAACCCCGTCCAGTATCGCGCAATGTCGCAGCGGGCGGCGAGTCGTGCGGAATCATTCACATGGGCGGCGAGTGCGCAACGATTGATAAGCGTTGTGGATCGAATTGTCGCACAGGATGTTCTAGTCAACTGCATGAGTTGTGCTTGAATCTACCTTCAGGCTCCCACTGAGGAAGGCTACTGGCGATAGCTCGGCTGGGTTTGATGAGTGAGTAACGAGGAGTAGGTATGTATGATTTGCTGGTGGTCGGCGGGGGTGCCATGGGGGGCGCCTTGGCAGTTGGTATGGGGGGTGCTGAAGGCGGTCCACGCTCGATTGCTATTCTCGATCATACACCAGCAAAGGCGCAGGCTATAGCCTCGATGTTGCCCGCTGGAGCGGCAGTCAACACGCTTGAGCCAGCCGAGGTTTATTTGCTTGCCGTAAAGCCGCACCACATGAGGGGTGTGTTATCCAGTCTCCCAGTCGGAGCCAAGGCGATATCGGTTGCTGCGGGAGTGCGACTTGAACAGCTTAAGTCTTGGGCACCTTCTGGATGTGAAGTCGTTCGTGCCATGCCTAATACGGCCTGCGAGATAGCAGCTGGGGTGACGGCTATCTGCGGTGATGAGAACGATGGAGCCTTGATTGCGCGTGCCAAGGAGCTCTTTCAGCTCGTTGGCGAGGTTTTTGTGATTGCCGAGAACCAGTTTGATGTAGTGAGTGCGCTTTCTGGTAGTGGACCTGCTTATGTCTTCCTGCTCATTGAGGCGATGCAGGAGGCCGGAATAACTCTTGGAATACCAGCATCTGTCTCGCTCGATCTGGCACGTGCCACGATCCGAGGAGCAGGTATGTTGGCTGATTCGAAGCGGGTTGATCCTCGATCTTTGAGGTTGGCGGTCACGTCTCCTGGTGGAATGACCGCCGCTGCGATAGCTGTTTTTGAAGAGTTGGGATTGCGTCATCAGACGCTCGCTGCCGTAAAAGCGGCGGCCCAGCGCGCGCAAGTGCTCTCAGCACATGCTGATGAGTAGAGGGCCGTTTTTGATGATTGCTGAGTATGGCTCCGTTTTGGCATTTCGGCTTGGAGAACGCGACGGGATACACTTAACTGGTCAAGGTTTATGTTTTTGTTGCGGTGGTAGTGCATGTCTGTCATACTTTTAAGTGTTAATGAGGCTGATGTCGGTGTCGAGTTTGATCGGTTTGCGCTCACTCGACCTGATGAGGAGGGGCTTCGCTCTGCTCTTCGAGGTCTAATCGAAGATGGCTCCATCGAAGAGGCATTGCTGCTATGCACCTGTGCGCGTACTGAGCTCTATGTCATGGCAGGTCAGTTTCATTCAACAGTCGACGAGGTGGCGTCAGTCCTCGCGCGAGCATTGCAGCTTCCTGTAACAGAAGTTCAGCCGGTTACCCGTGTAATGTACGGAAGGGCCGCAGTCCGGCACCTTTTGAGAGTGACGGGAGGGTTGGAGTCCACGATTGTTGGCGAGAGTGAAATTTTGTCGCAGGTAAAACAGGCATTAATGGCTGCTCGTGATAGCAAAATTGTTTCGGGCTCCCTTGGCAGATATTTTGAACGTGCACTGGAAGTGGGGAAACGTATACGCAATGAGACGCTAATTGGCTCTGGAAATGTTTCGGTCACGTCTGCTGCTGCATTGCTCGCGATGTCTCTGGAGAGTGATCTCCCAGGATTTTCCCCTCGAGTCGGTGTGGTGGGGTCGGGGGCGATCGGATCTGAAGTAGCACGAGTTCTGGTTGATAGAGGTGCCACGGTTACGGTCATGTCCTCGTCACCGGAGCGCCGCGAGCTCCTGCTTCGAGAGCTGGTAGGTGTTGCAGTTGCT
The DNA here is from genome assembly GCF_000949255.1 of Ferrimicrobium acidiphilum DSM 19497. Classification (NCBI taxonomy): domain Bacteria; kingdom Bacillati; phylum Actinomycetota; class Acidimicrobiia; order Acidimicrobiales; family Acidimicrobiaceae; genus Ferrimicrobium; species Ferrimicrobium acidiphilum. Next base: position 18,259 of record NZ_JXUW01000003.1, read on the forward strand.
CCAACAAGCGACTTGTCGAGTCAGCTTGCTTCACTCGATACCCTGGTCATGGCTGGTTCCTCTGACAGGATGTCTCTTGATGCCTCGATGCTTGAAGGATACTCTGGGTTACGCATCATAGATCTTTGCAGACCACGAACGATCGATCGAGGCATGGCCGAGCTTGCCGGTGTGGTACTTCTAGATCTCGACGATGTGAATAAGTTCGTGTCCGATCAGCTTGCGGAACGCATGGAAGCAGTCGATGCTGTTGAGCTTATTATCGAATCTGAATTGGCAGACTTCGGTGAGTTGGCGTGGTTGCAGGACATGAATCCAGTGCTCCGAAGTTTGTATGAAGAGGCTGAACAGGTGCGAGTTAGCGAGCTCAGTCGGTCATTGAAAAGGTTGGGTTCCAGCGACCCAAGGGTCGCCCAAGAACTCGAGCTTCTAACTCATAGGATAGTGAATAAGTTGCTTCATCACCCTGCTTCCTCCCTGAGAGAACGAGCTGGAGCAGAGGGTTTTGCGGAGTTTCTAGAAGACTTCAAGACGATCTTCCGATTGTGATTGTACCTCCAAAATGTCCGATTCTGTAAGAATAGCTACTCGTGGTTCGGAGTTAGCTCTGTGGCAAGCAAACCTCGTTGCCGCGCTCCTACCCACACCAACGGAGATCGTCATAGTTGAGACAGAGGGCGATCGGTCAGCTGATCGCAACCTCGCCGAGATTGGCGGTCAAGGAGTATTTGTTAAAGAGGTACAACAGAAGTTGCTGGATAGTCAGGTGAGGTTGGCGGTCCACTCTGCAAAGGATCTTCCTAGTGCTATCGTTGGGGGACTCGAGGTCGCTGCTTGGCTCGCACGCGCGGATCCTCGTGACGTGATTGTCGGCTCCCTGCTAAAGGATCTCCCTCGTGGTGCTCACGTGGGAACATCTTCTACCCGGCGAGCGGCTCAATTGCTAGCGCTGCGTCCGGATGTCGAGATTGAGATACTTCGAGGCAATATTCGTACGAGACTCAAAAAAGGACAGCGGATGGATGCCATTTTTGTGGCAGCTGCTGCACTCGAACGATTAGATCTCCACCCACCTGTGATGGAGATCCTAGAGCCGGAGGTTATGCTGCCTCAAGTTGGTCAGGGAGCTATTGCGGTGGAGTGCCGTTCGGACGATTTCGAGATGCTCGGACTCCTAGCGTCGATCAATGATCGCGACACTCAGCAGGAGATACTTGCAGAGCGGAGTTTTCTCCAGGTGTTTGGGACTGGATGCAGTCTTCCGATTGGTGGGTTTGCGAGAGCAGGTGAAGACGGACTAATGCTCTATGGCATGGTGGCCAAGAGTGACGGAACAAGAGTTCTGCGGGCGGCCCAAAGTGGGGATGAGCCGATCGAGCTTGGCCGCTCGCTGGCGAAGAATTTGATAGAGCGTGGAGCGCTTGAGCTTCTCTCCGTAGCGGAACCTGCGGAGTAGAACTTGGTCGCGCGAGTAGCACTGGTAGGGGCGGGACCTGGAGATCCAGGTCTGATCACCGTTAGAGGCTTGGAACTGTTGCGGAAGGCTGATGTCGTCGTAACAGATTTTTTAGTTGATGTCCGACTTAAACAGCTGATCCCAAAGCACGTTGAGATAGTCGATGTAGGGAAGCGACCCGGGAAGACCTCATTTTCGCAAGATGCAATCAATCGAGAACTTATCCGTTTGAGCCGGTCGCATGAGCTTGTCGTTCGCCTCAAAGGCGGAGATCCGTTTCTCTTTGGACGAGGGGGTGAAGAGGTTGATGCGTTACTTGGAGCTGATATTGCGGTGGAAGTCGTCCCCGGCATCACGTCTGCCTTAGCGGGTCCAATGTTTGCTGGTGTGCCCGTAACGCACCGAGGTCTTGCAGATGGCTATATCGTCATCACCGGTCACCGGCACGCTGATGCGCCACTCGACTACGACTGGTCAGCCTTGGTCAATTCTGGGCTCACCATCGTCGTTTTGATGGGCGTTGCACATCGAGGCGTCATTGCTAAGGCGCTGGTGGACGCGGGTATGGATACCGCAACCTCTGTCACCGCGATCGAATCTGTCACCTGGGCTCAGGAACGTTGTCTCCGGACGACCGTCGGTCAGTTGGCGGATATAGAGATTGCGTCTCCGGCGGTTATCGTTATCGGCAAGACAGCAGGTGTTGACCTGGGTTGGCGTCGATCGCTTCCATTGGCCGGTTGGAGTATCCACCTCCTCAGGCCCTTCGATGTTGGTGACGAGCTTGCAGTTGGATTACGTGACTTTGGAGCAACGGTCGTTCAGGCGCCTGCGATCGAGATTCGTGATCCGTCTGACGGAGGGCTAGCTTTGAAAGCCGCACTGCGGGAGATCGATGCTTACGATTGGCTTGTGTTTACCTCAAAGAATGGTGTTGAGCGGACACTGAATGAGATTGCTGATCTGAGGACGTTGGCTGGAACCAAGATAGCCTGTATCGGTTCTGGGACCAGGTCAGCGTTAGAACGTCATCGAGTTGGCTGTGATCTCATGCCTACAGAGTTTGTTGGGGAATCATTGGTGGCGAGCTTTCCTGAAGGAAGTGGCAGAGTGTTATTCCCTCGAGCTCGTGTAGCCCGGGAAGTCGTGCCGGAAGGACTGACTGCCAAAGGCTGGTCTGTGGACGTTGTTGAGGCCTATCAGGTCCATATCCCAGAGCCGATGATGACGCCGGACCTTGCTGCGGCATTGGATGTGACCGTCTTCACTGCTGCCTCAACCGTGGATGGTTATCGTGCCCAATATCCAGAGGTGAAGCCGAAGCGGGCCGTAGCTATTGGACCGGTGACGGCGGATCGTCTGCGAGGCGTTGGCATCGATCAGATTCATGTCGCACAAGAATATTCGGTGCAAGGTTTGACGGAGTTGCTTTCCTGGCTCGCCTCCTCGCCAGCTGATTCGTAGTTGGGTAGGCTAGAGGTTATGGAACATTTTCGACGACCACGGCGGTTGCGAGCAACCGCTCAAGTGCGAGACCTTGTCGCAGAGACGCGACTCCATCGCCAGCAGTTTATTCTGCCGATGTTCGTCCGCGAGGGAATTAGTCATCCGGTGCCAATCGCATCTATGCCTGGAGTTGTACAGCACTCGACGGCGAGTGCCATCGAGGAGGTTCGCGCTCTCCTGGATTGCGGTGTCTCTAGTGTCCTCCTCTTTGGAGTGACTGATCACAAGGACGAGGATGGCAGCTATGCATGTCGATCCGACTTCATCCTACAACGCACGATTAGCGAGTTGAAGGATACCTTCGGCGACTCGGTCTTTGTATTTAGCGATCTGTGCCTGGATGAGTACACCTCGCATGGACATTGTGGCGTGCTAGATGCAATGGGACGAGTCGACAACGACCGCACCTTGCTCCGTTATCAGGAACTTGCTCAATCGCTTGCGAGTGCTGGTGTCGATATGGTCGCACCTTCAGGCATGATGGATCATCAGGTCGCCGCGATCAGAGAGGCGCTCGATGACATGCACGCAACGGAGTGTGGCATTCTGGCCTACTCTGCCAAATACGCCTCTGCTCTCTACGGGCCGTTCCGAGAGGCGGTCGATGTTCAGATTGCCGATGGGGGCGATCGACGCGCCTATCAACAGGACTATCGAAATCAGCGTGAGGCGTTACACGAGGTTGAGTTGGATCTAGCGGAAGGTGCCGATATGGTAATGGTCAAGCCAGCCTCATACTATCTCGATGTGCTTGCAAAGATTCGAGCTTTCTGCCCAGTCCCGTTGACGGCCTACCAAGTATCAGGGGAGTATTCGATGATAATTTCAGCATCGCAGGCGGGGTTCATAGACCGAAAGCAGACGATTATTGAGTCGTTGACCGCAATAGTCCGAGCCGGTGCGGACAACGTCCTCACCTACTTTGCCAAGGAGGCGGCAGGATGGATATGAGCAACGAGGTCTCCATGGGAAATGAAGCTGCATTCTCTCGTGCCTGCGCATCGCTAGTTGGAGGTGTCAATTCGCCGGTGCGTTCATTCACTTCCGTTGGTGGGAGTCCATTTTTTATCCGAGAGGGTCATGGATCCTATGTTGTCGATATCGAGGGTCGTCGATATCTAGATTATGTCCAGTCGTATGGGGCGATTATTCATGGGCACGGAGACGACGGTGTTCTGGCGGCAGTGATGGATGCGGCTCGAAAGGGTACTACCTTTGGGGCGCCGACGCTTGGCGAGGTGGAACTAGCAGAACGTATCAAAGCGAAGGTACCTGGGATAGACCTTGTGCGCCTGACAAGTTCAGGTACCGAGGCAACTATGACCGCCCTCCGTCTGGCGCGAGGTGTGACTGGCCGATCGAAGATCATCAAGTTCGAGGGGTGTTATCACGGCCATTCTGATGCTCTGCTAGCTTCGAGTGGTTCTGGGGTTGCGTCGCTCGGCCTCCCGGCATCGGTGGGCGTTACACCGGCTGCAGTGCTCGACACCATCGTGGCCCCCTATAACGAGCTTCCCAAGATTGGCGAGGATGTCGCTGCGGTTATTGTGGAGCCGGTGGCTGCCAATATGGGACTAGTACCAGCGTCAGCTGGCTTTTTACAAGAGCTGCGGAGACTCGCCACCGAGGCTGGTGCGTTGTTAATTTTTGACGAGGTAATCACCGGCTTCCGTATTGCAGAGGGTGGTGCGTCAACGCTTTTCGGGGTCACACCCGACCTTTGGTGCTTTGGTAAGGTTATTGGAGGGGGACTTCCGGTCGGCGCGGTCGCGGGACCTGAGGAGATCATGGCATATCTAGCACCAACCGGTCCTGTCTACCAGGCAGGGACGTTGTCGGGTAATCCGCTGGCGACGGCGGCAGGGTCGGCCGCGCTTCGGCAACTGAACTCTGCAAGCTATCGAATGTTGGCTGGTCGGGCTGAGCAGTTGGCCTTTGGGCTTACCAAGGTGATCGAAGAGGCAGATCTAGCCGTGCAGATTCAACGTGTTGAGTCATTGCTCGGTATTTTCTTCGCCGATGAACCGGTGACGAACTATCGGGAAGCAGTCTCGTCGGTGGAGCGAGGCATCTATGCCCACTTCTTTCATGCGATGCTCAAGCGCGGCATAGCAATGGCACCTGGGCCCTATGAGGTTCTGTTCCCTGGGCTTGCCCATACCGTTGATGATGTTGACAAGACAATCGATATCGCCTCTGCAGCCGCTGTCGAGGCCCGAGATCTGTGGGCTAAGAGCCGATAGGTCTTTCCTCCTTCGTTGAGATGCTTCCCTCGCATGTCGCAACGAAGTCAGCTGCGGTTCCTGCGTTGGCGTTGATGTTTGGTCAATATCTGTGATGGAGGAATGGTAAACGAAGCAGGTTTAGCGGGTGATAGTCGCTGGTTGCCGTTGTATCGGCCAAGAGACATGAAGCTGCATAATGAGAGGCAAGCAACACTGCCGCCTAGGCCGTTCCAGCTCGTGTGAATTCCTGCCGATACTTGACCATATCCAGAACTACCATATCCAGAACTATGGAATGGCCAGGTCGTTGTAGAGAGTCGTTAGCTAGACAGCTTGTCTTTCGTGCAGTCGTTGGGTGAAGCTATATATCTGTTCTATGCGATCTGGCGTGGAGCCTGCCATAAGGTTCGCCATGATCGCCACCACTGGAGACATAGTTGCTTTGGATCGCATCGCGAGCCACACTCCAGACGACATCAGGAGAGGATTGGAGATCGCCTTCACAAATAGCCGACCGGCCGCGTAATAACCTGCATAGCGGGCCTGGAGGGTCGCGCTGAATTCGGCCACAGGTCGTGGATCGTTAGTGCCGAGGCTCTGTGTGATAGCATTCGCCGCCATTCTTCCGGTCTCGTAACCATACGAGATTCCCTCGCCATTGAATGGATTGATCGCCGCTGCGGCGTCGCCAACTAGGAGAAAGTTCGCTCCAGATCGGGGTTCGACACTCAGACCCATTGGTAGCTTGCCGCCGGTAGCCCCTCGCAGTCCTTCGTCGGCGGGGAAGTGCCACTCCGGTTGCGTCTGTGCGACGAACCTTTCGAGGGCGTGTGTGGTGTTCATTTTGCGCCACCGCTTGCTGTTTGATAGTAGGCCAAAACCGACGTTCGCAGTACCGTCGCCCGCCGGGAAGATCCAGCCATAGCCAGGTATGGTGGCACCAGTCTCATCTCGAAGATCCAGATGTGACTCAATCCAGTCTTCGTTGGATCTGTCAGTTGGGAAGTAGCCACGTATTGCTAGCCCTAGTGGCTTACTAACGTCACGATGGGCGCCGAGTGAGCGAGCGATTCGTGCGTTGGAGCCCTCCGCGAAGACGTAGACCTTTGCGGTGAGGCAAAGGTCTACGTTGGCTCCTAAATCCCGTACTCTTAGCGATTCAATATGTCCGGAACGCGTCGTTGCCTCTATCGATTCGTGGTGGTAGAGCACCTGCGCGCCAACTTCGCTAGCGCGCTCGAGAACTGCCTGGTCGAGGACGGATCGACGGACGACATAGCCGTAGTTGGGGTAATTTGGAACGCTCGGCCAAGGCAGCTGGTAAGAACGACCAAAGGCCATTGCATGTATCCCAAGGTATTTGTGTTGAGAATCAAGCATCGACTGTAAACCCATGGCTTCGAGTTGAACGACGGCACGTGGGGTGAGTCCATCACCGCAGGTCTTGTCGCGAGGGAAGCGCTTCTTTTCGACCACAATTACCGATACTCCGCGGATGGCGAGCCAATAGGCTACAGCAGCCCCCGCTGGGCCGCCTCCCACGACTATAACGTCCGCCGTTCCTGTTCCTTCGAGAGTTTTGTTCACACACTCTATCGTAGACTGGGTATAGGTGATAGTTCATAATGCGCATAAGACACGGGACTTTTGACGCTAGAAGAGGTAGCTGCCCTCTGGATTTGCGCGCAAGGGTGAAACCGTACCAAGATAGGAGTGTGCGTGAGCGACGGCCACGCCAGCCTTTGTAACTGTACCGATAGAAATGGAGTAGGGTGACTCAATACCTTCCAATAGTCGTCATGCTTGTGCTTGGCGCTCTCTTTGCTTCGGGTTCCTTTGTGGCTTCCGGGCTCTTTGCTCCACGGCGTCCGCACCGGGCTAAGTCTGCGCCCTACGAGTGTGGCATTGTTCCACGATCCGAGGTGGCGGAACGGTTTCCGGTGAGGTTTTACCTCGTAGCCATGATATTCATCATCTTTGACATAGAGATTATTTTTCTCTACCCGTTTGCTGCGGCTGCAGGTGCACTTGGTACTTTCGGAGTGATTGAGATCGCGACGTTTGCTCTGGTTGTGTTCATTGCGTTCGCTTATCTTGTTGCCAACGGCGCTTTGAGCTGGGGTCCAAAGAGAGGTGCCTCTGTCGATACCCGAGTCGCTCATCGTGTCGATCTGGGAGAACTTACTGCGTCGATGGTTCGAGGAGGGCGAGGCTGATGCCGCTTGAAGATCTGAGTTATAACTTCCTAACCGGAAATGTGGAGAAGTTAGTTCAGTGGGCTCGCAAGGCGAGTGTCTGGCCAGCAACTTTTGGGCTAGCGTGCTGCGCCATCGAGATGATGGCCAGCGGAGCGGCTGACTTCGATCTAGCTCGGTTCGGGATGGAGGTTTTTCGAGCCTCCCCTCGACAGTCGGATCTCATGATCGTGGCCGGACGCGTATCTCAAAAAATGGCTCCGGTGCTCCGCCAGGTCTACGATCAGATGATGGAGCCAAAGTGGGTTATCTCGATGGGTGTGTGCGCGTCTACCGGTGGCATGTTCAACAACTATGCGATCGTGCAAGGCGTTGATCAGATCGTACCGGTTGACATCTATGCGCCTGGATGTCCTCCTGGACCAGAGACGTTGATGCACGCGATTCTCACCCTCCACCACCAGATTCAGACCGGCGATATTGTACGACGACGTGCCGCTGGAGAGAAGGGAACAACGGTTCGCATGATCGGCGAGCCAGCGACCAGCAAGGTACTCGGAGGTGTCCAGGATCTTGTCTGATGTGATTATTTTGGAGAGGTCTGATTACCTCTCAACGGTCGAGGCACGTCACCAGGCGGGTTACATCTACTTGGCCGATATCACCTGTGTTGACTATCTCAATGACCAGACGCGAGCCATGACGAATGACCTAAAGCTGGAGCGATTCGAACTCGTCGTTAATCTGCGATCGTTCGCTCCACCGGCGATTCTCCGACTGCGGGTACAGATTCCTGAGCAGAACCCTGTGGCCCCATCGATCTTTGCTCTCTACCCTGGCGCCGAGGCTATGGAACGGGAGGTCTATGACCTCTTCGGGATTCGTTTCGAGAATCATCCTGACCTTACCCGCATTCTCTTGCCCGAAGATTGGGAGGGTCATCCACTCCGCAAGGACTACGGAGTGGGCAGAGTGCCGGTGCAGTTCAAGGAGGTGAAGCGTAACCGATGAGTAACTCTATTTACACCGTCGTGCGTCCTGATGGAGATAATCGATTCGGATTGGCGCAAGAGACCTCCGAGGGTCCCCAAGAGCTTGGTGAGCGATCAGCTACCACCGCTGCCGCGCTCGCAAAGGAGACTGGGGCTACATTGAGGATCCCCGAGGGTGAGGCAGAACTGGAGGGCGACTCAGACGATGGTCGCATGATCATCAATATGGGCCCTCAGCACCCGTCTACCCACGGAGTATTGCGTATCATGCTCGAGATAGAGGGCGAGACCGTACTCCGCTCTAAGCCAGTCGTTGGCTATCTGCACACGGGCATGGAGAAGACCGCCGAAAACTTGACCTACCTTCAGGGTACTACGAACGTTACCCGCATGGACTACTTATCTCCATTGAACAACGAGTTGGTCTTTTGCCTTGCCGCCGAGAGCTTGCTCGGTATAGAGCTGCCAGAGCGTGCAACTTGGATCCGTATGCTCATGTCTGAACTCAATCGTATCGCCTCGCATGTGATGTGGCTAGCGACCAACGGGATGGACCTTGGTTCTACGTCGATGATGATTTTCGGGTTCCGCGATCGCGAGATGGTGCTGTCGTTCTTCGAGAAGACCTCCGGCCTCCGGATGAACAACAACTACATTCGAGTTGGAGGGGTAGCTGCCGATCTACCGGATGGTTGGGAAGATGACGTGACCGCCATCATCGACACCATTGAGGCTCGTACTAGTGACTACGACGAGCTCATCACTGGTCAGCCTATTTTTCGTGAGCGGGTTGTCGGGGTAGGGATTATGAGCCCCCAGGAGGCCGTTGCCCTGTCCGCTTCGGGTCCAATTCTTCGCGCGTCTGGTGTTCCTTGGGATTTACGCAAGGAGATGCCTTACCTATTCTACGATCAGCTTGATTTCGATGTCATCGTCGGAAGTGTTGGTGACACCTATGACCGTTACGCAGTGCGCTTGTTTGAGATTCGAGAGTCGATCTCTATCGTGCGTCAGATACTAGAACGCATGCCCAGCGGACCGTATCGTACGCTGGATCCAAAGGTTACACCTCCTCCTCGCGCACGGATTGACGAGTCCATGGAGGCGCTTATTCATCACTTCAAGCTATTCACTGAGGGTATTCGTATCCCGCCAGGGGAGAGCTATGTGGCAATCGAATCGCCCCGCGGTGAACTGGGGTGCTACATGGTATCGGATGGTTCGGCTAGGCCGTTTCGGATGCACATACGCGGACCATCGTTTGTGAACTTGCAGAGTCTTCCCGTGATGTTGCACGGTGGAATGTTGGCAGATGCTGTGGCCGTTATATCGTCGGTTGACCCAGTTATGGGAGAGGTGGATCGTTAGGTGGCGCGTTTCTCGGATGAAATGTTGAGTCGTGCAGAGGAGTTGGTTGCCCTATATCCGGATCCTCGCTCTGCCACGATCCCGCTCTGCCATCTAGCACAGGAGCAGGACGGATATGTAACTAATGAGGCCATGGCACATATCGCCGAACTGGTCGGCTCGACCGCTGCAGAGGTCCAAGGTACTGCGTCTTTTTACGACATGCTCAAGCTGGAGCCAGTTGGAAGATACGTGATCGGAGTATGCACCAACATCGCCTGTATGTTGCGAGGAGCTTACGAGTTGCTTGAGGATGCAGAGGAGATACTCGATCTCCCTGTCGGCGCCACAACTCAGGACCGCCTCTTCACCTTGGAGGAGGTGGAGTGTATTGCTCACTGCGACCAAGCGCCGGCTGCACAGGTGAACTACCGATACTTCGGTCCGCTTGATCGACAGAGCTTTGAGTCGCTGGTCTCCAAGCTCCGTAATGGAGAGTTGAACGAGGAGGTGCCACCGCATGGGACGCTTATTCGTATACGCCGACAGGCGCCTGCGGTGATCCCGATGGAGGAGATAGATCGCAACAGAGCGGGAGAAGCAGAGTGACTGACCGAATTGTTGGAGCCCGCCTGCATTATGAGGACTCGCAAACCCTAGAACGTTTTCTAGCCACTGGAGGAGATCAGGGGCTTCGCAAGGCACTTCTAGAGCTCACCCCCCAAGAGGTGGCCGATCAGGTAACGACCGCCAATCTGTTGGGTCGTGGAGGTGCAGGTTTTGAGGCTGGACGCAAATGGTCCATGCTTCGGAAGGCTCCTCGACGATATCTGGTGATTAACGGTGATGAGAGTGAGCCTGCGACCTTTAAGGACCATCTCCTTGTAGAGAACGACCCTCATCAGTTGGTTGAGGGAGCGACGATTGCTGCCTATGCCATAGGAGCGTCATTTGTCGTGATCTATCTGCGCGGCGAGTTTGCCCTTGGCCTTGAGAGAGTTCAGCAAGCCATAAATGAGGCCTACGCTAGGAACGCGCTCGGACGTTCTATTTTCGGGTCGTCGTTTTCGGTGGATATAGTGCTGCAGCCCGGCGCTGGCGCCTATATATGCGGTGAGGAGACCTCTCTTATCGAATCCTTGGAGGGTAAGCGAGGTTTCCCAAGGATCAAACCCCCTTATTTTCCGGCGGTGATTGGGCTCTACGGAGAGCCAACCATCGTCAATAATGTCGAGACGGTATCGAATCTTCCTTGGATAGTGCAGCACGGAGGTGAGGCCTTCAAGGCGCTCGGCCAGGGGCGTTCCACCGGTACCCGCCTCTTTGCACTCTCTGGACAAGTGCGCAGACCTGGTCCATACGAGGTAGAGATGACCAAGATAACCTTCAGAGATTTGATCTTCGGCCAAGAGTATGGCCAGGGGCTCGAACCGGGTCGTGAACTGCTCGCCTTCATTCCGGGAGGCGTATCGGCCCCCTGGTTCTTCCCTGAACACCTTGATATTCCTCTGGGGCAAGACGAGGTCGCAAAGGCTGGCTCTATGTTGGGGTCAGGTTCGGTCATCGTTATGGATGACTCGTCGTGCCCCGTCCGTTCGGCTTGGCGGATAGCGCGTTTTTTTGCGAGAGAGTCGTGTGGGCAGTGTACTCCGTGTCGTGAGGGTGGAGCCTGGATAGACAAAATCCTCAGACGAATTGAGGAAGGTGAGGGTAGAGAGGCTGATCTAGATCTTCTCTTGGACCTGTGCGATAACATCTCCCCGGGGATTAAGTGGCCACCAGCTCAGACAACGATCTGTGTTTTGGGGCCGTCCATTCCTCCCTCAGTCAACGCAGCCATCCAACATTTTCGTGATGATTTCCTCATTCATATCAAGGAAGGACGGTGCCCTCATGCCTGATGAGCTGGTAGCCGTAACATTCGACGGTCAACCCCTGCAAGCTCGTAAAGGGGTCAAGTTGATCGATGCACTCGATGAAGCTGGAATCCACGTGCCTCGATTTTGTTATCACCCCCGTATGTCTGCTGTGGGCATGTGTCGGATGTGTTTGGTGGAGGTCAAGGGACCGCGTGGGGTATCGCTACAGCCTTCATGCTATCTTGATGTGGCCGATGGGATGGAGGTCTTCACTGAGTCAGACGCGGTGAAGAAGGCCCAACATGGAGTTTTAGAGTTCCTGCTTGCCAACCATCCCCTTGATTGTCCCGTATGCGACAAGGGAGGTGAATGCCCTCTTCAGGATCAGGCCTTCGCTCATGGCTCTGGCGAGACCCGCTTCGTGGAGGAGAAGCGACATTATGCTAAGCCGATTCCGATATCTCGGCTCATAAAGCTCGATCGGGAGCGTTGCATCCAGTGCGATCGGTGCACGCGCTTCGCCGATGAAGTGGCAGGAGAGCCACTCATAGACTTCGCTGGTCGTGGTGGAACTTTGCGCATCTCGACATTTTCGAACGTCGATTTTGACTCGTACTTCTCTGGCAACGTCGCACAGATCTGCCCAGTCGGAGCGCTGACCACCACGCCATATCGATTCAAGGCACGGCCATGGGATCTCATTCAGTCTGCATCGACCTGCACGCAGTGTGATATGGGTTGCCAAGTAAGTCTGCAGTCAAGCCAAAATGAATTGACACGGATGCTAGGCATCGATTCGGATGCGATAAACCATAGCTGGCTCTGTGACCGTGGAAGGTTCTCAACCAGCGAGGTCAATAACGTGGAGCATCGGGTGACACGCCCGAGACTAAAGGATCAAGATGGCCCAGTAGAGGTTTCCTGGACAAAGGCCCTCCGAGCAGCAGCGTCGACTATGAAAAGGGCGATCGATGAGCGCGGTGCATCAGCTGTTGCGGTGCTTTCTAGCGCGTCCCTGACCCTTGAGGATACATACGCGTGGGCTAAGTTAGCTAGCGACGTCGTTAGAACCAACGCTGTTGATGGTGCTGCTGATGTGCGAATTGATGGGTCCCTGCTGCTAGGGAATCCAGCGTCGATCAATGAGGCGCTGGCCGCACGCAGGCTGGTTTTGTTCAATGTTGATCCAAAAAATGAGCTTCCGGTTTTGCACCTTCGCCTGCGCGCAGCTATCCGTGCCGGCCTTCGTGTAGTCGAAGTGAACGCCGTTCCTACCGATCTGACGTCCATCGTCGATCGATGGGTTCCTATCGATCCAGCAAATCTTGCGACTACTATTGATTCGGTTGTTGCGGCGCTAGATGGCGACTTAGATGATGTGGTAGTCATGGCGGGCTGCCGGGATCGCGCTCTTGGCACCTCTTTGAATACGACTTTGCTTGGGGAGCTATTGAGCCGTATTCCGCGAGCGAAGGTTCTGAGCGGGATAGCTCATGGTGCTAGTGCATTGGCGGTTGGATTCACTCCTAGTGCCCCAAGGGGAATTCGCTCCAGTGGTGGGGTTGAGCCGTCCATGAGTGCCGATTCGATCGTGGCTGCTGCCCTGCGTGGTGAGGTAGCGGTCCTTGTGGTACTCGATAGTGACCTTATGGGGCTTGGGCTCACCGAAGATGAGCTTCTGAGCTTGAATGAACGCACCACGGTGATTGCCTTGAGCTCGTTTGAATCTGCGACTACTAACCATGCGGCGATCGTGCTCCCTATGAGTGCCTACGGAGAGCAGCAAGGATCTACTCTCAACATCGAGTGGCGCCATCTCCGTTTGGGACGCCAGGTTGAGCCCGTTGGCCAGGCGCGGTCAGCGTGGATGATCGCTGCCGAACTAGCTTCGATGCTGGGTGACGAGCTTGGTTTTCTGACCCTGGCTGATATTACACGAGAGCTTGCACAATCGGGCGGGTTGCTTTCGGGGCTTGGTTCGCACTACTTTAGCGATGGACTAGATGGACCGCTCTTCCCGCTCTCACGCAGAGAGGAGAGGCGGACGCAGCGAGTTCTCGATCCGATGGCGACACCAGGTGTCGCTTCGATCGAGCGACAGGGGGCAAATTTTGCTGCGGGCAATGTGATTGAACCGAGTGAATCACCGGGTTTCGCGCTTGGCATTGGTGAGGCTCCGAAATCGCTTCCCTCCGTGAGATCGTCAGTGACGGCAGGAGTGATGGAGCTTGAGCCGCTCACCGAGGGTGAGTACTGGCTCAGCCTGGTGCCTCGATTGTACGATCCTTCACCGGGGTTACTGGCCAACCCATTTCTCAAGCAAGCTATTCGCGAACCGGTACTCGCTGTAGCGCCCGCGCTCGCAAAGGAACTTGGGCTCGCAGATGGTGACCACTGTCGTCTCGTGGGAGCAGGCTCTACTGAGATGGTAGTCAGGCATGCGAAGGATCAGTCGTTGTTCTTAGCGGTACAAGGAGTCACACCAGCGACGCAGCAGTTGTTGGGTGACCAATCCTGGGTCAAAGTGAGGGTGGAGAAGAGCAATGGGTAACGATCCGCTGTTGTCGGGACACATTACGTGGATTGTCGTGTTGATTGTGTTGATCAAGGTTATTGTCGCCTTCATCGCGCTTATGATCTCGGTGCTATTGGCGATTTGGATTGAACGCAAGGTCATCTCTGACATGCAGAACCGGATTGGCCCTAATCGTGCCGGTCCATTCGGGCTCCTGCAAAGCCTGGCCGATGGCATCAAGCTATTCTTCAAGGAAGATCTGATTCCTGAGCGATCGGATAAGTTCATCTTTAAGCTGGCTCCGTATCTGTCGGTGATTCCTGCTTTTATCACCTTCACCTTGGTACCCGTGGGTGGCATAGTGCACATCTTTGGGCACACCACTGAACTTCAAGTGGCCGATCCTCCCATAGGGATACTCCTGCTGCTGGCGATGTCGTCGATTTCGGTGTACGGTGTGATGCTTGCGGGTTGGTCCTCAGGGTCAAAGTACCCACTGATTGGTTCGGTGCGAGCCTCTGCTCAGATGATCTCCTACGAGGCGGCCATGGGCCTATCCATAGCATCCGTTGTGTTGCTTACTGGATCTCTGTCTACGAGAGACATGGTGACCCAGCAACTCGGCACCTTCCTTGGCTTTATCCCGCACTGGAATATCATTCGATTAGGAGTAATACCCTTCATTGTCTTCATAATCGCCATCACCGCCGAGGTGAATAGACCGCCATTTGATCTGGTCGAGGCTGAACAGGAGCTGGTTGGGGGATTTCACACCGAGTACTCATCGATAAGGTTCGCCCTCTTCTATCTAGCCGAGTACATGAACACTATTACCATGTCCGCGATCATGGTCACCATGTTCTTCGGCGGGCCGGATGGTCCTGATCCTCAGTTCCTCCATTGGCTTTGGCCGATCGCATGGTTCATAGTCAAGACTGCGATCTTCTTCTTCATCTATGTGTGGTTCCGGGCCGCGCTTCCACGTCTGCGTTATGACCAACTGATGGATCTTGGTTGGAAGGTGCTTATTCCTGTCATGCTGGTCTGGCTGTTAGTGGTAGCTGCAATGCGAGTCTCGCGTCCACTTGGGTTCGCTATGGTCGGTCTCGGTATCATCGGTGGCCTACTTCTCTACCGTGCGATTGCCGTTGGTCGTGACCGGAGCACAGCTCGGGAGTTGGCACGACCATCGCGAGCTGAAATTGAGCCACCTCAAGATAGAAGGGAGGACCATGGGGATTCTTAGTGGTCTTGGGGGTTTCAAAGTAACCTTCAAGCAGATGGCGGAGCCACGAGTGACTCGCCAATACCCGGAAGAAAAGCGACCAAAGCCACCTCGCTTCCATGGTCGGCACGTGCTGAACCGGTATCCGGATGGGATGGAGAAGTGCATCGGCTGCGAGCTCTGCGCCGGAGTATGCCCGGCCAGGTGCATCTACGTTCGTGGGGCCGACAACGACCCAGAGGCACCGGTATCGCCAGGTGAGCGTTTTGGCTTCGTCTATGAGATCAACTACCTCCGCTGTATTCACTGCGATTTGTGTGTGGAGGCCTGTCCGACGGAGGCTATCACCGAGTCGAAGATGTTTGAGTTTTCGTTCACTAGCAGAGAAGACGCTATCTACACCAAGGCGGAGCTTGTGGTGGACGAGGAAGGACATCCACGTCGTACCCCGTTCGAGGATTGGCGTGATGAGGACGAGGAGGATACCTCGGGATGGGTGCGAGCCACCGCTTCATCAGGGGATCCTAACTTCGAAGGAGTCGCTGGTTGGTCTGGAGAGTTGGGCCATGGTGTCCGGCTTCCAGAGCGAGGCCAGTCGGATATTTCAGAGGATGAGATGACAGCGATGTTCCCGCTACGCGAGATTCTTGCGGATCGGATTGCTCGAAAGATTGGAGGGAAGGTCTGGTGATCATCGCCTCAGTGATTTCGGTTCCTCAGTTGATTGTCTTTATCGTGTCGGTGGTCATCATCGCCGTTGGTGGGCTAGGACTCTTGACAGCTCGCTATCCGGTGCATGCGGCCCTGTTCCTGGTCATGACTCTTTTCGGAGTGGCGATTCTCTTCGTTGAAGAGGGTGCGGAGTTCCTTGCGGCAGTGCAAGTGGTCGTGTATGCAGGAGCTGTTGTGGTCCTGTTTTTGTTCGTCATCATGTTGTTGGGTGTGGATCGGGAGGAGCTAGCGAGTTTCGCTGGTGACACTGTGCGAGTGGTGTTGGCTGGTGTTGGCGTGGCGCTGATCTTGGCCGTGCTTTTCATTGTAGCTACTGGTGCTTGGGCCACTGGGGCGCACTCGAGCGCGGGCAAGTTGACTACTGGCTCAAATGTCGGTGTGCTGGCACGCTCGGTATTCACGACATACCTGCTCCCGTTTGAGCTCACCGCTGCCCTGTTGGTGATTGCGGTGGTGGGTGCTGTGATTCTATCGCGCCGTATGGTGGCTGAGACAAGTGTTATCGAACCAAGACAAGCCAGCGAAGGACGAGAGGTGCAGCAGTGACGATCCCCGGTAGTTGGTATCTCGTTGTGGCGGCGTTGCTCTTTGGTCTCGGGGCTTTCGGGGTCCTTACACGACGCAACGTTATAGTCATGTTCATGTCAGTTGAGCTGATGCTGAATGCAGTCAATTTGACATTCGTGACTTATGCGAGAATGCTCAATGATGTTGGTGGTCAGCTCGCGGTGTTCTTTGTTCTCGTGGTAGCGGCCGCTGAGGTCGTGGTTGGTCTTGGGATTATCGTTGCAATCTTCCGACACCGGGCAACGATCACAGTCGATGACATCTCGAGTTTGAAGGGCTAGACATGGTTGTTTTGGGGTTGGTGGTTGGCTTCCCGCTGCTTGGATTCATACTGCTGCTCGCTTTTGGGCGGCGCATGGGAGATCCAGGTGCAGGATGGTTTGGAACTATTGCGGTTGCCTCTAGTTTTGTAGCCGCCGTTGGAACTTGGATCTTCTTGCTTGCCAAGCACGGGTCCAACCGGACACAGGTACTGCACCTGTTTACTTGGTTCCAAGCGGGCGGCTTTCGGGTAAATATCTCATTTCGAGCGGATCCGCTATCGGTCGTGATGATCCTTTTCGTCACCGGTGTAGCCACGCTTATCCATCTGTACTCGATTGGATATATGAAGCGTGATGCGCGATTCCATCAGTTTTTCGTCTATCTCAACCTGTTCGTGTTTTCGATGTTGGTTCTTGTCACGGCTAACAATCTTCCGCTCACCTTCCTGGGCTGGGAGGGAGTGGGCGCTTGCTCTTACTGGCTGATCTCGTTTTGGTTTGAACGTCCGACGGCGGCGAGCGCCGGAAAGAAGGCGTTCATCATCAACCGGATTGGCGACATGGGTTTCATGTTGGGGACGTTCTTGGTCTTCATGCAGTTGCATTCGGTGAGCTATTCGAAGATATTGCCAGGAGCCCATCAACTTTCGACTGGAACTGCGGAGGCGATCGCTCTGCTGTTCTTCCTCGCTGCGGCTGGGAAGTCCGCCCAACTGCCACTCTTTACTTGGCTACTTGATGCTATGGAGGGCCCAACCCCGGTCTCGGCCCTTATCCACGCCGCTACTATGGTTACGGCTGGAGTGTACCTTATGGCTCGGCTCTCTCCCATTCTCGCACTTGCCCATGCTGCTTCAATGACGATCGCGATCATAGGCGTGATTACCGCCTTTGTGGCGGCAATGGCCGCGACCTCGCAGACGGACATTAAGAAGATTGTCGCCTTCTCTACAGTGAGCCAGCTCGGCTATATGATGCTCGGAATTGGAACTGGAGCCTACGTTGCTGCCATCTTCTTGATGGTGACACATGCGTTCTACAAGGCGTTGATCTTCCTTTCTTCGGGTTCGGTCATTCATTCACTCGATAGCGAGCAGAACATTCGCAAGATGGGAGCGCTGGCTAAGTTGATGCCGATCACTGCCTGGACGATGATTATCGCATGGCTTTCGATCGCTGGTGTCCCGCCCTTCTCTGGATTCTTCTCCAAGGGATCGATACTCGAGGACGCATTCGGGCGTAATGAGCTGCTTTGGGTGGTCGGAGTCGTGACTGCTCTTCTGACGGCTTACTATATGGGTCGGTTAGTGTTTGTCGTCTTCTATGGCAAGGCGCGGTGGCAGGAGGTCACGCATGGCCATGATCCGCATGAATCGCCGCGGATTATGACGATTCCTCTTATCGTGCTGGCGATTGCAGCGGCGACGGCAGGACTTCTGAACCTACCATATTCAGGCCTACGCTTCCTCCACGATTGGCTTGCACCAGTATTCGGTTCTTCGTTGGTCTCTTATCACCTTTCCTCGACTGAAAAGGTGTTGCTCCCTGCCACCGATGCGGTTGTCGCTCTTCTTGGCGTTCTCTTTGCCTGGCGTCTCTGGCGCAACCATTCCGAGCGTAGGGAACTCGAACCAACGATTCTCATCAGGGGATGGTACATCGATACGCTGTACGACAAGACATTTGCGCGTGGCGGAACTGCGCTCGCGAAGTTTACTGACCGCGTCATCGACCCCACTGTCATTGACGGTGCCGTTGGCGGGGTCGCATGGCTATTTCGTTGGGTTGGTGGCCTCGGTAAAAAGGTGCAGTCTGGGCTTGTACGGAGCTATCTCCTCATTATGGTCGCTGGAATTGTTGTGGTCGTTGTGTATGTGCTCGTGAGTGCGGCGCGGTAGAGAGGAATTCGATGACGTTACTCGATTGGCTGATAGCACTTCCCGCCTTGGGAGCTCTCGTGGTTCCCATGATGTCCTTGCCGGCTGACAACCAAAAGTTGGTCCGCTACTTCGGTATCGCGATTTCACTGGTTGAGCTCGGGATCGCCATTGGCATGGCGATAGCATTCAAGCTCCATACCAGTTCGTATCAATTTGTTACCAAGGTTCACTGGATCGGAGCATTTGGCATAGCTTGGTATCTTGGGGCCGATGGCATCTCGCTCGTGCTCGTCTTATTGACCGCCGTTCTGTTTGCCATCGCCATGTTTGCGATGAAGGGCGTGAAGGACTACCGGGCGTATGTCGGTTGGATGTTACTTCTAGAGGCGGCCTGCATGGGGAGCTTCACCGCTCTTGACCTCTTCCTGTTCTTCGTTTTCTTTGAGTTGACCCTAGTGCCAAGTTATTTTCTGATCTCCGATTTTGGTCTAGGAGCATCGGGTCGAGCAGCTATCAAGTTTTTTGTCTACACCTTCGCCGGTTCGGCGCTGCTCTTGATAGGTATCGTTTCCCTGGTGTTTATCCATGATCATCAGACTGGGCACCTCACCTTCTCCTTGCCTGCTCTAATGCATACAAAGCTTCCAAAGGACACGGCTATCCTTCTGTTCTTGGCTTTTGCCGCTGCGTTTGCAGTCAAGACTCCAATCTTTCCCTTCCACACCTGGTCTCCGGATACCTACCGGGCGGCACCGATTCCGGCGGTGGTGATCTTGGCGGGAGTGATGGCCAAGCTCGGAGCCTATGGTCTTATTCGGTTTGACCTTGAGCTATTCCCAGCCACATCGCGTGAATTGGCTTGGTTGATGCTGACTCTTGGTGTGGCCGGGATTCTATATGGTGCGATTGTGGCGGCTGGTGAGCGCGATCTTGGTCGTATGGTGGCTTACTCGTCGTTGTCACACATGGGCTTCATTGTGTTAGGTATTTTTGCCTTTTCCACAGAGGGTCTCTCTGGCAGCACGCTCCAGATGGTCAACCATGGGATCTATACAGCTGCTATCTTCCTATTGCTGGGGATGATTTACGAACGTCGTGGGACGCTCGACATGAATAAGCTTGGTGGTCTTCAAAAGAAGGCTCCGATCTTCGCTGCTGTGTTTATTCTCGTCGTAATGGGCATGATTGGCCTACCTGGTTTGAATGGGTTCGTGGGCGAGTTTTTGATTCTCCTTGGCACCTTTATAACGCATCGGTGGTGGGCGGTGGTGGCAGTGCTTGGTGTGGTCTTGAGCGCCGTCTATCTTTTGTGGGCCTATCAGAGGGTGTTTCATGGAGAAGCTAAAGATGAGCGCAGTTTCCGCGACCTAGCTCCTCGCGAAGCGTTGCTACTTCTACCTCTGGTGGCGATTATCGTATTCTTGGGCATCTACCCGGTCCCGCTGTTATCACGGATTAATCCGACGACGTCAGCCATAGTGCACCACGTGAAAAAGGCGCCGGCGCTCACCAATTCGCCGGTTTCGAGTGCTGCGGCTTCTATCACAACTGGAGGGGCTAAGTAGTGTTTGCGACTCTGGTATCACAGTTGCCGATTAGGCTTCCGGCGATCTCCTATCAGGCGATCGCTCCTGAGATGATTCTCTTTGGGGCCGCGCTGCTGGTGTTGGCTTTGTCAGCCACGCTTGGACGGCGAGAGCATCCAGAACTCTATCGTTGGATTGGCCTCCTAGCCGCACTTGGCGAAGGGGCGTGGTCAGCGAATCTACTCAGGCTGGTGGATAAGCATGGACCCTCTCTTGCCATCGCAGGCGCGATCTCCAACGACGGTTTCTCTGCAGTAGTAGGCATCATTGTGGCCGTGGCGTTGACGCTGACGATGTTGATTGGCCCCGGGTTTGTGCGAACGGTAGCCGGGCAGGGGCCGGAATTCGTGACGCTGCTACTGATCTCGGCTACAGGTGCCGTAGTCATGGCGCAGGCCAATGATCTCATCGTCATCTTCTTGGGGCTGGAGATTCTTTCGATTGCACTCTACATAATGGTCGGCTTCCGATTGAGGGATGGACTATCTAGGGAAGCAGCATTCAAGTATTTTATCTTGGGTGGGTTCTCCTCTGCGGTCTTCCTCTACGGGGTTGCACTCGTCTACGGGGCTACTGGTTCCACCAACCTGCTCAAGATCGGCTCATTTCTTTCGTCTCACGTTCTGATCAACGATGGCGTCCTCCTCTTTGGTATCGCTCTGATCTTGGTTGGATTTGGCTTCAAGATATCCGCAGTCCCTTTTCACGTCTGGTCCCCAGACGTCTATCAGGGCGCTCCGACTTCGGTGACTGGATATATGGCTGCGATGGCAAAGATCGCCGCCTTCGCCGCACTGCTGCGTGTGCTCACGGTCGCCTTCCACCTTCAGCTTCAGTATTGGCGTCCGATCGTTATCGCGCTCGCTGTCCTATCGCTTGTGTTTGGTGCCATTTTCGCACTGCGTCAGCGCGAGATCAAGCGGATGTTGGCCTACTCCTCGATCAATCATGCTGGTTTTATTCTGCTTGGTGTTTTGGCAGCCACTAGCGGCGGTGTGCGGGATTCGCTGTTCTATCTCGCGGCCTATTCGGTGATGGTGATTGGAACCTTCGGGCTCCTGTCTCTCATTCAAGCGGATGCGGGAAAGACAGAGGGTTCCATAGCGTTGAGTGACCTACGTGGCCTTGGGCGCCGGCGACCGGCGGTGGCGACGCTCTTGGCTATTTTGGTGCTTGCTCAAGCTGGGGCTCCCTTCACTAGTGGGTTTATCGCCAAGTTCTCGGTCATCACCGCCGTGATTGCAGTCAACGAATACTGGGTAGCCGTGGTTGCGATGGTTACGGCGGCGATTGCAGTGGCGTTTTACCTAAGGCTCGTCCTCGCACTATTCGCCCGAGATGAGGTCGAGCTGGGGGCAGGCGACGCCCTTTACCCTGCCGTGGTGCGAGGTGGTAGTGATGCGGGTTATATAGCCCCACGCATATCTCAGATTCCGGTGTGGATTGGTGTGTGGCTCTCGGTGGCGTTCACGGTCTTCTTTGGCGTCTTCCCTACCTTGCTGTTGACATTGGCGAGCAATGGCAAGATCTTCTTTTGAGCCTCCTGTCGTCGAAGCAGATGGGTCATCTCCTCGATCCCTCTACCTTGACGAAGCAGCGAATCGTTGGCTACTGGTGGGCCACGCTACTGTTTGTAAGCTAATCTGATTCCGGTGTTAAGTCCTGTCCCAATGGTGATGCGTCGGGGGCTAGCCGTCGTGGTGACGGGTGTCGTTGCTGGCATCGCGGTGGTGCTGTTTCACTGGTCGCTCGAGGGTCTAACGTATCTGCTGCGTGCTATTCTCGGCGTTAAGGAGCTGGTCTCTCCGATCCATGTAGTCCACCTCGTCGGTGAACGCCTATGGGTCCTGCCGATAGCGATCTTCATTGGATTATGTATAGCCAAACTCGTGTCGACGGCTTCGGGTGTCGCTGGTCAGCGGGAGAGGGGAGCCGATCGGGTAATTGAGGCCGTGAATGGTTCAGAGCTAGATCTTCCGCTAACGGAGACGTTGGGGACTGCGGTGGCAGGGGTTATAGCGCTTGGAACCGGGGTCTCTGGTGGGCCTGAAGGGCCGATAGCGATGCTGGTGGGTGGTCCACTGCTTAGGTTGCTATCCTGGTGCAGTTTGGATGATAGCAGCACAAGAGTTTTCGTCGCCGCCGGTGTTGGGGCTGCCCTTGCATGTATTTTTCGAGCCCCGTTCGCCGGTGTTCTGCTCGCCGGTGAGCTATTTGTGCTAGCTGGTTTTGTTGGGGCGGTAATTGTACCTGGGCTCCTAGTCACAGCGATCGCATGGATGATTGACTCCGTTGCCGTTGGTGGATCTCCGTTGATTGGTCATCTTCTCTTTGGGAGTATTCACGCAGAGGCCTATGTAAGCGCAGTGGTGATCGGGCTCATCGCTGGGCTAATCGGCCTTCTGTATCGCTGGTGGATTGCTGTGGTGGCCAAGTCGATCACGCGTTATTCGCGATCGACCTATAGGAGGTGGTTGTCTGTCGCCATAGGGGTGGCAGCTATGACCGCTGGCATCGGGTTGGTTGCACCTGAAGTTCTCTCAACCGGGACGGGTTGGATTCGGCTGGTGACGTTGCTCGGCGCTGAGTCGCGAGCTTGGCCACTGTGGTTGCTCTTATTGGTGCCTGTGGCACGTATCGCCTTGACCGGGCTCAGCCTTTCAGCCGAGGCGCCGATAGGGGTCCTGGGACCGGCTCTTGTGATCGGAGCCTTCAGTGGTGTGTTGCTCTGGCGGATAGTATCGCTTGCCCACCTGCCCCTGAGCTTTGGAACGTTGCCGCTATTCGCAATCATCATGTTTGCGGCAGTATTTGGCTCGATAGGGCGGATTCCACTATCGATGGTGGTGATTGCACTGACCGCAACCGGATCGTTGACGGTAGCAGCAGCTGTAATGGTCGCCGTCGCCGTCGCTTTGCTTGTTGTCCAGCGTAAGCGCATCACCATCTTTGGTTCGCAGGTCCTTGCCGGGCGGAGTCCACTTTCGTCACCGTGATGACGGTGTCGGTCCTTCCAGGCGAGGTGTGTCACTCAGAAAACGACCAATCACCGGTAGATCCCAGAGCGATTCTGCCTTGCTGGCGGCGATGGCGATCGCAGGCAGGTTCTCAATGGTGTCGACGACGAGGTATCGTGGCAACCAGGTGGGATCGAACTTCGAGTTGAAATGCCATAGTGATTCGATCTGCATCGAGTCAGACAGCCTGCCAAGTACCCAGCGCTCGACTCTGGAGGGTATTCCTGATCCGCGCTCGCCTGCTAACACGGCCCGCATGGCTGCAAAGTTGAGGCTGACGGCACCGTAGCCCTGTTCGCCAAGTTGGCGCATGGTCTCTATGATCAAGAGATCAAACATGCCATTGGGATGGTCCCCAAGGTCGCGCCGCATCAGGTCGAGAGAGTAGCCATTTACCGCGGGCGCTGGTACCCACTGACAGAATCCGGTGATGACTCCCTCTTTGTTTCGGCAGATACTCATGAGCAGGTTGGTATCGCGCGGGTCGAAGATGCGACCCAGAGTCATCGAGAAGCCGCGTTCGCGATCACCCCGTCGGGAGGAGGTCATGATGGCTAGGATCTGTTCACGATCGGCCGTTGACAGTCGAATTGGGTTGCTTAACGTGACCGAGTAGCCGTAGTTTTTCATCCTATTGACAGCTTGGCGGAGGCTCTTGTGTCGTTTGCCAGCTAAGTTGAGCCCGTCAAGGGCAACGAGAGCCTCATCTCCTATGTAGTAGCTACGCATGTTCATAGCTTGATATACGGTTCGCCAAGAGGCAGTAGCGCCGAGAATGGCGACGGAACGCCCTTGTCGTTTCATCTCCGCATAGAACTCGACGAAGGCGAGCCTAGAGTTGGATCGCGGACCTATTGGGTCTGGGGAGACGATGACGGTGGAACCGAATATTCCGTATGCAATGACAACTCCATGACGAATCCAGCGCATTTTGTCGTCTCGTAGGGCGAAGTAGTCGAGTGTGCTTTGCGGGTGAGTTGCCAGGATGCGAGTAAATGTCTCGACACTGGGCGGAGCGCGACCCTCGAGATGCACGCGTGTCGATAGCGGAGCCAAGATCGCCCAGATGCCGATGAGGAGCAAGGCCAGCATCGACAACTGCAGCGCATCTCGAAGATAGGGATGCTCGAAGGGTGACGGAGCATGAGCGGAGAGGCCGAAAGAGATGGTCGCGATACTTACGAAGGTGGACAAGAGATGATCAGGTTGGCGTCGGTGGGCGAATAGTTGTGCCACCAGCGTTACGACGAGAGCGACGATCCACACAAGGATCATCGTTACTACAATCCTGACCAAGCGAGAGAGCGTAGGCTTGGTTGGCGTGGGTTGATCGAAGGCACGCCGATTGATGAGCAGAACCATGAGGACAACTGCAAGAACGATCATTGTTGCTAGGTCGCCTCCACGGCCAAGATTCGCCAGGAGGGCCAGAACGGCGACTGCAATGGAGATCTGAAACGATCGCCTTCGACCTGCGTGGAGACCGAGTGCTACCGCAATCATGCCTACGCCAGTGGTGACGGCTAGCGCATTCGCGTAGTGGCGCACGAAGGTGGCGATGCTTGGAAAGAGTACCGAGGCGAGTCTTAGGTGGTGGTGCAGGGGTGGCAACAGAGCACTGGCGAGTTCAATGATCCCACCCAGGAACACGACGATGGCGATCATACGACGGAAGCGCAAGTTGCCAGCGTGCAGCGCTCGGACCAATGGAGAGTAGGCCGGACCATCGGGAGTGGCAGCCTGTAATTGGGGAGTAGGTGTTCGCAGCTCGGGTGTGACCAGCAGACGCAGAAGTCGTGACCGGGTCTTGAGCCGTTGGATCGACCATAGGCTGATTCGAAGGGTGGCGCCCGGCTCAAGCTCCAACCAGGAGGCATCGATCATAGGGAGATAGATGGCCGGAACTGGAATCCGTGTTGGCGCTCGGTTGACGCTGACGCCGAAGTTTCCAGGAGTTGCAAAAATGACATCGGCAACTCTAAGCAGTTCCTTGGTCTGGGTGTCCCCAGTGATCAGGCCGTGGTATCCATCGCGGGAGATCTGATCGAGTCGTAGTCGCTCGGGTTCGTTTGGATCATGGACTCGCATCGCAGTCTCTAGCGGTTTATCGAGGATCCGAAGTGTGCCACGACTGCTGAAAATAGACACCGTGGCAGCCAGCACCAGATCGAGAACGATTGCGATAGCTAAGATTGCCGAACTCGTCACTAGTGCCGTAGACCATTGGTGGTGGATGGGAGGAGCCAATATCAGTGGAATCCGAATCGCCAGGATGAGAAGAATTGGGATGGTCACCCACGGAGTCAGTAGTCGCATATTTCGGTAGAAGGAACGCGAGGCGATGTATCGCGCGATTGATGCCTGTGGGTTGAGGCTAGCCGCATCGGCAAAGCGGCGTCCCTGCTTGCTTAAGCGGTCGAGAATTGCAGCCCTAGGGTCATCGGAGGATGGACGATATGGGTTGCCTGGGTCAACGAGCAGACGCTTGATGCCATGGTCTTCATAGGTGAGTTCAAGACTCGAGCACCACTGTGGATTCCAGTGCGGGTCGAGCAGCTTCTCTTGGGGAGTCGCCATCGTCGGCATGAGATGCCCGAGTTCGATGTTGGCGGCGACGATGAATGTCGGTCGACGATAGCTTTTCAGGACGGCTATATTCTGGCAGGCCTCGACGTTGGTGAGATTGCCACAGACGATGACAATGTCGTTGACGCTCAAGCCATCCGTCGCCGCTTCAAGTTCGGAACGAATATCATCCAAGCGCTGTTCAAGGACCTTACTAGATAGCACCACCGCCTTCTGTCCGGGCTGCAGGTGATAGGTCGTCCCCATTGGGGGTGCTTAGTCGCGAAAATTGACGAACTGTAGCGGAATATCTGCAACTTGCTCTTTGAGCTGTCCCATGACCGCTTGGAGATCATCGCGCTTCTTGCCGGTGACCCTCACCTGATCTCCTTGGATTTGCGCTTGGATTCCCTTCATTCCCATCGCCTTGATTGCTTGGGTGACCTGTTTAGCGCGATCACCATCTAGCCCCGACACCAGGCGAATAGCTTGGCGCACAGTCCCCTTGGAGGCATCCTCCACCTTCTGGCGATCGAGTGCCTTCAATGAGACAGAACGCTTCACGAGACGCTCCTCAAGCACGGTCATGACGGCTTTTAGGCGGTCTGGGGTACTAGACGCTAGGGTGATGAGGAGGTCGTTCTCGTTGAAGACAATAGATGAATCGGTATTCTTAAAGTCAAAGCGAGTCGTGATCTCTCGACTCGCCTGGTCAACTGCATTTTTAACTTCTTGTATATCAATCTCTGAGACTACGTCGAAAGATGGCATACTGGTAGACTATTATGTCCTCACCAGGGTCGGTGCCCGAGTGGCCAATGGGAGCAGACTGTAAATCTGCCGGCGTACGCCTACGGGGGTTCGAATCCCTCCCGGCCCACATGGAGGTATGGCGCGGAGCGATGCAAGAGCAGTTTCTCCGCGCTAGACTAGAGCGAACTCATGGATAAGGACAGCAGTCACCCAACCGAAGGTCCCCATCAGGGTGGGCCAGTGGGAAAATCGCACTTTCGTCGTTCGAGCGACGACTCATTACCCCGTGGAGGCTCAAAGGAGATGAGCGACGAGGAAGGTGCCCGTCTAATTCCTACTCTTCATGGAGACGGGTCAGGCGGCCGCTTCCGCACCATCAGGCGATGGTTTGGCTGGGCCAACGTCGACAATCTGATGAATGTCAATCCGATCTCCACTGGATTTATCGGTTCGCTGCTAGTCTTCGTCGGTTCTTTGCAACCAAACTCCCCCTTCACTTCGAAGATTCCTGGGTCTTGGTACCTTGGGGTGAACGCGTCTCCGCATCCAGGGAATTTGATCGTGGAGTTGTTGGCTGAGTCGTTGATCTATTACGGCCTTGTTCTGACGGCGGTTGCCTGGCTCAGAATCGTTGTCGGCGCTCGGCGTGGCGAGCAGCTTCGCTACAAATGGCTTCTGTTTGGCCTTTGGGTATTGCCGTTGATGGTTGCTGGACCGTTGTTTTCACGAGATGTCTACTCGTATGCAGCTCAGGGGCGCATGGTCACGCTCGGAATCAACCCGTATAGCGGGGGCCCAGCGTTGCTCGGCAATAGCGCCTATCGTTCCACGGTGGACCCACTTTGGGGAATGGCAAAGGCCCCCTACGGCCCACTGTTTCTAGCCTTGGCTGGGGGGCTCGTTCAACTTTCGGGCCACTCTCCGATGATGACCGTGCTTTTGCTTCGCCTGGTTGCTCTCGCCTCTGTTGTCGTCATCGGTATCTTTATCCTTAAGATCGCAGATTTGCTTGGTGTTAATCGAGACCTTGCCTTCGCCCTAAGCGCGGCCAATCCAATTTTGTTGTATACCTTTGCGTCGGCGGGACATAATGACGCCTTAATGACCGCCCTTATGGTGGCCGGAATTTATCTGTTCCTAAAGGATCGTAGGTTGGCTGGCATTGTGCTAGTAGCTCTAGCGGCATCGGTTAAGGTACCAGCGATTGTTGCGGTTGGCTTTATGGGCTATCACTGGAGCAACTCTAACCGTGTGCTTAGCAAGCTGCGTGGCCTCTTCATCGCTGTGATGTTAACCTTGGCTGTTTTCTACCTGCTTGGTCTAGCTACGCATCTGGGAATGGGCTGGATCCCAGCGCTGTCTACTCCCGGATCGGTTCTGTCCTTCGAGGACCCACTCATTCTTGTTGGCTATGCCATTGGTTGGGTGCTCGCTCATGTAGGACTTCCGTTCGGGCCACTCTTTGTGGTTAACGTGTTTCGAGCTCTCGGTGACTTGTGTATCTTGCTCATTGGCGGTATCACTATTCTTGGAAGTCGGCGATCCAATATCGTACGACTTACTGGTGTGATCTTGATCGTCACTGTGGTGCTTGGTCCCGTCATCTGGCCCTGGTATCTCGGTTGGGGAATTGTGTTGTTGTCGCTAGGTGCCGGCGACCTAACGGTGGATTTTCTCGTGCTGCTCACTCTATCGGCGATGCCTATCGACTTTTTGGGGGCACCCACAGCTTTTGCTTGGCTTGGCTATGCTGGTCTCGTCACCATTCTCTATCGACGCCGGTCGAGTCTCCTGCGTGAGGCTAAGGAAGTTTTTGATGGCTTTCGGGTGGCGGTTGCCGAGGTGGTTCCTCCGAGGCTCCAACGTTGGATACCTCAGTTTGTTCGGATCGAGTCCGATGCGTGATCTATCGGTGGCTCACGAGCGATGCAGAGATTGGCGACCCTAGGAATTGACTCAGCTTGAGCGAGTCGAACTAGAACTGGAAGAGGCCGTTGCCGTCCTGGCACAACGGAGCTCGCTGATGGCGGATTTTTATCGCAACTATGGACTCCCTCGGCTATATAGAGATTCGTTTGATCCTGGTCGTAGCGGCGGTCACACCGAACAAGATGCCTTTGGCTTCCTGGTGGAGACGTTGGTGTATCAGCAACTGTCAGGCTCGTCGGCGCGGGCGATTCTGGAACGCCTTGACGCCGCGACTGGATTGCGGGCCGAGACGGTGGCAGTGCTCACGCCAGAGGAGCTTCGCAGGATTGGACTTTCAGGTCCGAAGATTAAAACGTTGGATCGACTCTGCCGGAGTGTGTCAGCCGCTCAGCTTTCTCAGCTTGCGTCTCTCGATGATGCGTCTGTGCGGGCGTTTATCGAGGGACTATACGGCTTTGGGAGCTGGAGCGCCGACATGTTTCTCATGTTTCATCTCCAGCGTTTTGACATCTGGCCAGTGGGGGATCTGGCTATGCGGCGAAGCGTTCAACGACACCTGTCGGGCAGCGTACCACTGTTGCTGCCTGAATTGATAGAGCATGGTGAACAATATCGGCCTTTTCGCTCGCTTGCCGCTTGGTACTTCTGGGCCGACGACCATGCCCAGGCCTAACACTGCTTTCTGGGTGGATGTTGCCATCTTGAGGTAAGCAGCCACGCCTGGATAGAGATGGACGCGTCGAGGTGTTGAACGTTCCGCCCTTAACGTAGCTGTCGTTGCAGGATCGCCATGTCGATCCATCTCCCGAATTTCCTACCAATCTCTCGTTCAACACCTACGAGCCGAAAGTCACAACCAACATGTAGCTGTAACGAAGCTTTGTGATCAGCAACTATATGTGCAATACAACTGTGAAAGCCAAGTGAAGTGGCTGTAACGATCAGGTGTTCTAGCAGCAGTCGCCCAACGCCTTGTCCCTGGTAGTTAGGATCGATGTAGACCGAGTCCTCAACGGTCGAGTTGTACCCTGCGCGTGGGCGAAATGGAGAGATTGAGGCATAGCCGATGGGCTGATCTTTGGCAACGGCCACAAGGGCAGGGTAGATGCCCAGATGCTGTTCGAGCCAACGCTCCTGATCAGCGTGCGTGCGCGGTACGAGATCTAGCGTTGCCGTCGACGACAGTACGGCATGATTGTAAATTTGACGGAGCTGTTCGCTATCTTGGGGGATGAGGTTGCGGATATCAATACCTCTCGGAGCTGACCGGCTGCTCACGGACGTACCAAACCGGGCTGCATGCCTCGATGGTCAAGAGCGCGATCTATTACACTCACCCTAGCGCCGATGTTTGGGGAATGTGGGCCCATAGGGGCGTGAATAGTTGCAAGGCGTGAGGTACGATTCCCATCACCTAGTATCATAGATTGAGCCTGAAACGTATTGCCCCCTTAGCTCAGTCGGCAGAGCACAGCCATGGTAAGGCTGGTGTCGTCGGTTCGATTCCGACAGGGGGCTCTGCAAGGCGGCGTAGCTCAGTAGGTAAGAGCACACGGCTCATAATCGTGGGGTCGTCGGTTCGAGTCCGACCGCCGCTACTGCACCTCGGCCGATGGCGTTGTTGGCGGAGGTCTTGTCTTATTGGAATGGGCGCCTGCGTGCCTATCTCTCTAGTATGGTGTAACGCTGGCGGTAGATTTAGAATCGGCTGCCCGTCGATAGAAGCCTGATGTCGTGTGCTTGGAGCATCATCGAGTTGGTGCCTTGCTGCTGGGTAGACCTTGATATTCTGATATAAGGGTTTTAGCTTGAGGATCGGTCGTGGTCCGTTGCGTGGAAGTGTTATGGGCAAGAGAGGTAACTAATGGCAAAGAATGAGAAGCGAGTGAAGGTCACCTTGGCGTGCGAGGAGTGCAAGCGAAGGAACTATATCACCACCAAGAACAAGCAGAATGATCGCGAACGGATCGAGATGCGTAAGTTCTGTCAGTGGGATCGTCGTCATACCCTGCACAAGGAGACACGCTGACCCCGCCTAAGGCATTGCAGGCCGTCGGCGACCTCAAACCCAGCTTTGAGGAGATCCTCAAGATGACCCAACGCGCGAGCGCAGCCTTGGCGATGAGAATCTTGGGCGATGCCGAGAGCGTCGGTGATGTGCTCCAGGACGCCTATCTGAACGTCTATCGGTCGTTAGAGCGGTTTAGAGGAGATTCGAAGTACGAGACGTGGGTCTATCGCATCGTGGTCAACTCTGCGCTCGGCCATCTTCGGGCTCGAAATCGTCTGACCAATCGAGAGTGCTCGCTTGAGGTCTGTTCTCCTACCGTAGCCGTTAGTCGGGAGGATCCTAATGAGTCGACTGCGGCGGCAGTTGATCTCATAGCCCTGCTGGATAAGGTCCCAGAGTCGACACGGGAATTGCTGGTCATGCGCTATGGAATGGGCTATAGCGTACGAATGATCGCTGATGTCTCCTCGCAGACTGAGGCCAATGTTAAGGTTCGACTCTATCGCGCGCGTAAGCAACTTGCCTTGCTGTTTGCTCAAGAAGCCTCAGTCTCCAGCGCAGAGGGTGCAAACCATGGGGATCCCCTGATAAGCTGGTAGGCCATAAAGGGTAGTAGCTCAATTGGTAGAGCACCGGTCTCCAAAACCGGGGGTTGGGGGTTCGAGTCCCTCCTGCCCTGCTGGTAAGGCGGCGAGTTGTTTGAAGTATGAGGTTTTGACGTGAATCGCGAGACAAAGCGGTTGATGGCGCGCCAGCAGATGGCGCCAGAGAAGAAGCAAGAAGCCGTACGGCGGTCTAAGACGAAGCGCCCTAAAGAGAAGGGTCGTATTCGCCGCTATTTTAGCTCGGTGATCACAGAGCTAAAGGCGGTAGATTGGCCGACACGTGCCCAGGTGCGCAGCTACGCTACAGTCGTGTTTGTGACCTTGGTGCTCGTCATTGGTCTAATCTTTTTGTTGAACCTCTTGTTCTCAACCGGCGTAACCAAACTGTACGGTTGATACAGGAGATTGTGGGAGTAGTAGCGGTGTCAGACGACCAAATTTCAGACGAAGAAGTAACAGCTGGATCATCTCCAATAGATGCGTCCGGGGGGGGTGCCGACTACGGCAGCTCTACCGAGCGTGAGGATGATGTTTCGTTCGAGCTTGGTGATGTCGGTGTTGACCACATTGACCACGGTGAGGCCTCAGATGGATTCGCCGATGAGATGGAGGTGGACGCCATTGAGTCCCCATATGACCGCGCTGGAGCGTGGTACGTTGTCCACTGCTATTCGGGCTACGAAAATAAGGTGAAGACCAATCTTTTCGCACGCGTGAAGTCTCTTAACCTCGATGAGCGCATCTATGAGGTCGAAATCCCGATGGAGGATGTTGCTGAGATCAAGAATGGCAAGCGGGTATCGGTTCGCCGCAAGGTCTTCCCTGGCTATGTGATGGTACGAGCTGATATGGATGACGAAGTGTGGACTGCCATCCGCAATACACCTGGCATAACCTCATTCGTGGGTTCGGGGTCCAAGCCCACTCCTCTGTCCAAGCGTGAGGTGGAGTCGATGCTGGCCTTTAAGACGCCAGAAGAGATGAGAACCGCCACGGTTCGCAAGCCCACCCATGGCTTCGATATCGGCGATACGGTACAGGTTAAGGAGGGTCCGTTGGCGGACTTCTCAGGCCAGATATCGGAGATCAACGCAGATCAGATGAAGCTCAAGGTTCTTTTCAATATCTTCGGCCGAGAGACGCCTGTGGAGCTAGATTTTTCACAGGTTACCAAAATTTAGATTTGTCTTCCACTAGTTAGGCTGTGCGGGAGATCTCTCTGCCCATCACCCTATATACTTGTCTGGTTCAATGTAAGGAGTTCAGTCATCGTGGCGAAGAAACGTGTCGCAGCCATTGTCAAGATAAATTTGCCCGCTGGAGCGGCAACGCCGGCTCCACCGGTTGGTACTGCTTTGGGGCCCCATGGTATCCAAACGATGGAGTTCGTCAAGCAGTACAACGCTGCAACCGAGTCGCAGCGTGGCCAGGTCATCCCGGTAGAGGTAACGATTTTTGAAGATCGCTCCTTCAGCTTTATCCTAAAGACGCCTCCCACGTCCGAGCTGTTGAAGCAGGCCGCTGGGCTCGATAAGGGTTCTGCTACTAATCGTCGAGAACTCGTTGGTACCGTGACTAGGGATCAAGTCGAAGAGATTGCCAAGACCAAGATGCCGGATTTGAACGCCTTTGACCTTGAGTCAGCGATGAAACAGGTAGTTGGCACCGCGGACTCTATGGGCATCACCGTCGCAGAGTAGTGCGACTCTTGGGTAACTGAAGCGAAGAGTTTGGAGTAGTAATGGCCGGAAAAGTATATAAAGAGCAGATTGCGAAGCTAGATGTCGAGAAGTTGTATCTTCCGCGCGAAGCAGTCGAACTGGTACAGGCGATGAGCAAGGCTAAGTTTGATGAGACCGTAGAGCTGGCTGTTCGGCTCGGAGTGGATCCTCGCAAGGCCGATCAGATGGTTCGCGGGACGGTATCGCTGCCAAATGGTACCGGGAGGACGGTCCGAATCGCAGTCTTCGCTGCTGGCGAGGCGGCAACCGAGGCCAGGGAAGCCGGTGCGGATGTCGTTGGAGCTGATGACCTCGTGGAGAGAGTGTCTGGTGGATTCTTAGAGTTTGACGTTGCAATCGCTACTCCGGACCTGATGGGTCAAGTTGGACGTCTAGGGCGAGTACTTGGTCCACGAGGTCTCATGCCTAACCCACGAACAGGTACGGTTACCATGGATGTCGCCAAGGCGGTAGCTGAGTTCAAGGCCGGTAGAGTAGAGTTCCGAACCGATAAGGTCGGTAATGTGCATGTCCCGATCGGCAAGGTGTCGTTTTCGTCGGTTGCTTTGCTTGAGAACTTCCGATCGGTGATCGATGAACTTTCTCGCGCCAAGCCTGCGTCGGCAAAGGGACGTTATTTTCGTTCGGTGCACCTAAGCGCGACGATGACCCCTTCAGTGAGTGTAGACCCCAATAGGATTCGTCTCTTGGACGAAGATTTGGTTGCTGCCGGGGCTGCATAGTCAATTTAGCTGCTATATTATATGACGCCTTGATTCGCTTAAGAGGTCCGGTGCTAACGCTTAATGTTCCCTAGAAATGGGGCGCCCGATGAAGCGGTCTCTCCGAGTCAGGCATAGAAAAAGGAGAGAAGATGGTCGATAATCCGCGTCCTGCAAAGGTTTCTGTGGTCGATGAGGTTCGTTCGAAGCTCGTTGAAACAGATGTCATTTTTGTAACAGAGTATCGTGGTCTAAAAGTCGCTGATCTTCAGTCCTTGCGTTCGCAGCTTCGTTCCGTTGGGGCTTCTTATAAGGTATTTAAGAATAGCCTCGCCAGGATCGCTGCTCAGGAGGCAGGCTACGAGTTGCTCAACGAACTGCTTACCGGTCCAAGTGGACTGGTATTTAGTGGCCCAGATGCAGCCGCTACGGCGAAGGTGCTACGAGATGTTGCTCGCATCAACGAGTTTCTGGTAGTCAAGGGTGCTCTGCTGGGTGGGCAGCTACTCGATCAGCGAGCAGTTTACGCCCTAGCCAGTTTGCCGAGCCGCGATGTGCTTCTTGTTCAGATGGCTGGGCTCATTGCTGCGCCTATGGTTAACTTCGCGTCTGCGTTGAATGCGCTGCCACGTGATTTTGCCTATGGATTGAAGGCGCTCGTCGATCTGCGTGAGGCTGCGTAGCCAAGCGGCTGTTCCCGACCCAACTTTGTAGACATTGTATAGTAAATAGCTTGACGAAATCGTTAGCATAACCGTCCTCATTAGGACACGAAAGGAAACCAATGGCAGACGTTCAGACATTGCTCGATCAGATTTCTGAGATGACCGTCATAGAGCTCTCCGAGCTTCTGAAGGCATTCGAGGAGCGATTCGGTGTTACCGCCGCCGCCCCTGTTGCAGTTGCGGCTGCCGGCGCTGCTGCCGGTGGTGGTGCCGGAGAGGCTGCGGCCGCTGCCGAGGAGCAGGATGAGTTCGATGTTATCTTGACCGCTGCAGGCGAAAAGAAGATCCAGGTGATTAAAGAGGTTCGCGCGCTCACAAATCTCGGCCTTAAGGAGGCTAAGGATCTTGTCGATGCCGCTCCAAAGCCAGTGTTGGAGAAGGCCTCTAAGGAGGATGCCGAAAAGGCCAAGGCTCAGCTTGAAGGTGCTGGCGCGACTGTCGAGCTGAAGTAACGTTCGTTAGTGCGATAGTGCGTCGTTTGAGCCCGTCTTTTCGGGCTCAAACGACGTGCCGCCCAATTTGTCCAACTATGCTATATGTCGTAGTGTCTTGCCCACAACTGAGCTCTTGAAAAACTCATCTGAGCGACCTTGTCGCTTGTGTGAGTTTTTTTGTGTTTTCGGATCTCGTCTAAGGAGTAGTACTTGACCTTGCTTAACCGCTCGCCCCAGCGTTTCTCGTTTGCGAAACTTCCTCAGGTTCTCCCTTTACCTGATCTTATCGCTATTCAGACGGATTCCTTCCGTTGGTTTCTTGAAGAGGGTCTCGCAGAGGCGTTCCATGATATCTCTCCAATCGAGGACTACGGGGGTCAGCTCTCGCTGGAGCTCGAGTACGATCCCAATGATCCCGATCTAGCTCCATTCCCGAAATATTCGGTAGAGGAGTGCAAAGAGAAGGATATGAACTACGCTGCGCCGATTTTCGTGCGGGCTAAGTTCTCGAACAAGAGCACCTATGAGATCAAGGAACAGATCGTCTTCATGGGAGATTTCCCGTTGATGACCGACCGCGGGACTTTTGTCATTAATGGCACCGAGCGCGTTATCGTCTCGCAGCTGGTGCGCTCACCAGGTGTGTTGTTCCAACCAGGCCGAGATCAGAGAACGATCGTTACTGCCACCATCAACCCTTATCGGGGAGAGTGGCTTGAGTTCGACGTAGAGGCCCGACCGGGCCGTGATATCCAGGCCGGTGCTCGTGTTGCTCGCAAGCGGCGGTTGAGTATCTTCACTCTTTTGAGAGCAGTTGGCTTCTCTGACCCTTCTGATCTTCAGAAGTTGGTCCAGCACTTCGACTTCTTGATCCCGCAGTGGGAGAAGGAGGATCAATCACAGACCGAGGAAGAGGCGTTGCTCGAGGTGTTCAAGCGTGTTCGCCCAGGGGAGCCACCGAACGCCGATGCAGCTCGGATGTACCTCGAAGGCGCGTTTTTTCAGGCTCGTCGTTACGACCTTACCAGAGTAGGGCGTTATAAAATTGACAAGCGCCTCAAGCCTGAAATTGCACGTTTGGAGGAGATACTCGGCCATCCTCTAGATACCGCTTACGAGACCCCTGGGGTGTTGTCCAGAGCTGAGGTGGTCGCTACTGCCTCCTATATGCTCCATCTAGCCAGCGGTGAGCTGGGGTATCGCTATGACGATCAGGATCACTTCTCCAATCGTCGAGTTCGTAGCGTCGGTGAGCTCATTCAGAATCAACTTAAGATAGGTTTGTCCAGGCTTGAGCGATTGGTGCGCGAACGCATGACGACCCAAGACGTAGAGGCGATCACTCCGCAAAGCCTGATCAACATTCGGCCGGTGGTAGCCGCTGTCAAGGAGTTCTTCTCCACTAGTCAGCTTTCACAGTTCATGGATCAGAACAATCCGCTGTCGGGTCTCGCCCACAAGCGCCGTCTGTCGGCACTAGGGCCCGGTGGTCTGTCTCGCGAGCGTGCTGGCTTCGAGGTTCGTGACGTCCACTCTTCGCACTATGGTCGGATGTGTCCGATCGAGACTCCAGAGGGGCCAAACATCGGTCTAATTGGGGCTCTTGCGAGTTACGCGCGACTAAACAGGTTTGGTTTTATAGAGACTCCATATCGTAAGGTTGTCGAAGGACGTGTGACCGAGGACATCGTTTATCTCACCGCCGACGAGGAAGAGGAGTTCATCATCGCGCAGGCGAATGCTCGTCTGGATGCCGATGGACGTTTTATTGAGCCCAAGATTCTGGTGCGGCGTGGCCCACAGGGTGCGGTTGTCAAGGTCGGCGTCAACGAGGTGTCGTACGGCTCTACCTCTGAAGTTGAGCTGGCGACTCCCGAAGAGGTAGACCTAATGGACGTCTCTACTTCGCAGGTGGTGTCGGTGTCTACTTCGCTGATTCCTTTCGTCGAGCATGATGACGCCAATAGGGCTCTCATGGGTGCAAACATGCAGAAGCAGGCGGTGCCGCTCATGATTCCTGAGGCGCCGTTCGTCGGGACGGGGGTCGAGGCACGTGCAGGACTGGACGCCGGTGATGTGCTGGTAGCGAAGGGATCTGGACTGGTTACTGAGGTGACCGGCGATTCCATCGTCGTCGACTATGACAAAGGTCAGACAGATGTCAATGGTGTTCCACTCGGCACCAAGCGATATCGCTTGGTCAAGTTCGAGCGTTCGAATCAGAATACGTGCTGGAATCAGCGGCCTCTTGTCGATCAAGGGAATCGAGTGGAGGCCGGAGACCTGTTAGCAGACGGACCTGCTACCCAGAACGGTGAGCTCGGACTAGGTAAGAACCTGTTGGTCGGTTTTATGCCTTGGGAGGGTTACAACTTCGAGGACGCCATAATCATCTCGGAGAGACTGGTCAAGGATGATGTCTTGAGCTCGATTCATATCGAGGAGTTTGAGACGGATGCGCGAGATACCAAGCTCGGAGCTGAGGAGATCACCCGCGATATTCCTAACTTGTCGGAGGAGGCGCTGGCCGATCTTGATGAGCGTGGGATTATCCGAGTAGGGGCAGAGGTTGGCCCTGGCGATATCTTGGTCGGTAAGGTAACTCCGAAGGGCGAGACTGAGCTCACGCCAGAGGAGCGGTTGCTACGAGCAATCTTTGGCGAGAAGTCGCGAGAGGTGCGCGACACCTCGCTGCGCGTCCCCCATGGTGAGTATGGGAAGGTTATTGACATCAAGGTCTTTAGCCGTGACGATTCAACAGAATTGCCCCCAGGTGTGAACCAGTTGGTTAGGGTCTATGTCGCCCAGCATCGCAAGATCTCGGAGGGTGACAAGCTGGCCGGGCGACACGGCAATAAGGGTGTTATCTCAAAGATCCTTCCGCTAGAGGATATGCCGCGGATGGCCGATGGAACTCCGCTAGACATCATCTTGAACCCGCTGGGTGTACCGTCGCGTATGAATGTTGGACAGGTACTCGAGGGTCACCTTGGCTTCGCGGCTAAGTGGGGCTGGACACCTGTGGATGGTAGTGAGAAAGAGGTCATCCAGCGACAGAAGACGCGACCACGGGCTATTCCGAATACCTGGGTGGCGAGCCCGTCCTTCGATGGTGCGCACTGGGATGAGACTGAGGAGGCTGGTGGGTTACCGACCATCAAGGAGCTGTTGGTCAATCTGAACCCTCAGTCGTTTGATGGTAATCGTCTTGTTGGGGAGGATGGCAAGGCCCAGCTCTTCAATGGTCGTACCGGCGAACCCTATGACAGCCCGGTCATGGTCGGCTATGTCTATATGATCAAGCTCGCCCACATGGTGGATGACAAGATCCACGCCCGTTCGACTGGTCCGTACTCGATGATTACCCAACAGCCGTTGGGAGGTAAGGCACAGTTTGGTGGACAGCGATTTGGTGAGATGGAGGTCTGGGCTCTCGAGGCCTATGGCGCCGCGTACGCTCTCCAGGAGCTCTTGACCATCAAGTCTGATGATGTGGTTGGCCGCGTCAAGGTCTATGAGTCGATTGTAAAGGGTGAGAATATCCCTGAGCCAGGTATTCCCGAGAGCTTTAAGGTGCTCATTAAAGAGATGCAATCGCTCTGTTTGAACGTCGACGTACTGTCGCCGACTGGGGAGCGCGTACAACTTCGTGAGCTCGACGAGGATGCCTACTCGGCATCTGAGGATCTAGGAATTAACCTCAGTCGACCGGAGCGCAACGTGGATTATGAGGATGATGGACGCCAGGAGAGAGGAATTTAAATGATTGATTTGAGCCGATTCGATCAGATAAGAATAGGGCTGGCGACCTCCGACGACATCAAGAATTGGTCGCGCGGTGAGGTAAAGAAGCCGGAGACGATCAACTATCGCACCTTGCGTCCGGAGCGCGACGGGCTGTTCTGTGAGCGTATTTTCGGCCCGACCAGAGATTGGGAATGCGCATGTGGTAAGTACAAGCGGGTGCGATTCAAGGGTATCGTCTGTGAACGCTGCGGTGTAGAGGTTACTCGAGCCAAGGTTCGTAGGGAACGCATGGGTCACATCGAGCTGGCCGCACCGGTCGTGCATATCTGGTACCTGCGTGGTACGCGCTCCTGGCTTGCCTATCTCCTTATGGGTACGACTCCGAAAGAGGAGTTGAAGGCCAAGCAGCTCGAGAAGGTTATCTATTTTGCCGCTAACCTTGTCACCTCTGTCGACGAGGATCGTCGCCATCAGGATCTACCTAATCTCGAGACTGAGATGCTCGAGGAGATCAAGAGTCTCGAGGATTCGCGTGATATCGAGATCGAACATCGATTCCAGGAGTTAGAGGAGCAGCTGGCAGCGATGGAGGCAGAGGGTGCTAAGGACAGTGATGTCCGGGCACGCCAACGCCAACTAGAGAAGGAGATTCAGTCCGTCAGGGAACGAGCGAATCAATCTGTCGAGCTCGTTCGTCGCGCATTTGATGAGTTTCGCGAACTCTATCCTCGGATGATTATCGAGGATGAGATTCTCTGGAGGGAGTTGCGAGCTCGTTATTCCGAGTATTTCGATGGCGGCATGGGAGCGGAGGCGATCGCTGATCTGATCAACCGGATCGACTTCGATGTCGAGCAGGTCAAGCTGCGTGAGATGATCGAGCCAACCGATGCTCGTCGACCACTGTCGGCGCAACGTCGGCAGAAGGCGATACGCCGTCTGAAGATCGTGTCGGCGTTCAATCGTCGCGATGAGGATGGTCGCCGGATCAACGACCCGATGGCGATGATTCTGTCAGTTGTTCCGGTGATTCCACCAGATCTACGCCCTATGGTTCAACTAGATGGCGGTCGTTTCGCCACCTCCGACCTGAACGATCTCTACCGTAGAGTGATCAACCGAAACAATCGCTTGAAGCGTTTGTTGGATCTTGGAGCTCCTGAGATCATCGTGAATAACGAAAAGCGTATGCTTCAAGAGGCGGTGGACGCTCTGTTTGACAACGGACGCCGCGGTCGCCCAGTGGTTGGACCTGGTAACCGTCCGTTGAAGAGTCTTTCTGATATGTTGAAGGGGAAGCAGGGTAGATTCAGGCAGAACCTTCTTGGTAAGCGCGTTGACTACTCAGGTCGATCGGTTATCGTTGGTGGACCTACCTTGAAGTTGCATCAGTGTGGTCTTCCTAAGTTGATGGCGCTGGAGTTGTTCAAACCATTCGTCATGCGGAGGTTGGTCGAGCTCGAGTTTGCGCAGAACATCAAGTCTGCCAAGCGTATGGTTGAGCGACGACGTCCACAGGTCTGGGAGGTTCTAGACGGGGTCATCCGGGAACATCCGGTGCTCTTAAACCGTGCCCCTACCCTACACCGACTAGGCATACAGGCTTTTGAGCCCGTCTTGGTTGAGGGCAAGGCGATTCAGATTCATCCGCTTGTCACGACTGCGTTCAATGCCGACTTTGATGGTGATCAGATGGCGGTTCACCTGCCACTTTCACCTGAGGCACAGGCAGAGGCGCGCGTGTTGATGCTCTCGGCGAGCAACATCATCTCGCCAGCGACCGGGCGTCCTATCACCGTCCCGAGCTTGGATATGGTGTTTGGATTGTTCTATCTCACCATTATTCGTGAAGATGAGATTGGCGCAGGCAAGGTCTTCCGGCACAACTATGAGGTTCGTCGGGCCTTGGATGCGGGTGAGTTGGGGCTACACGCTCCGATACGTTTACGCAAGATCGGTGCCGATGGCGAGGTTGCTGAGTTGCGAACGACGGCTGGGCGAGTGATCTTCAACGAGGCGATGCCCGAGGATTTCCGATTTGTCAATGAGATAATTGGCAAGAAGAATCTTCCTATAGGTGCCATCGTTGAAGAGGTAGCGAATCGCTATCCTCGTGTAACCGTTCAGGTGACTCTCGATGCCATCAAGGACCTTGGTTTTAGGTATGCGAGCCAGTCCGGTCTGACGATCTCTATCGACGACGTCAAGACTCCGGTGGCGAAGGCGGAGATTCTGAATCGCTATGAGCGTGAGGCGGAGAAGGCCGAGGCACAGTTCAAGCGTGGAATCATCACTGATGATGAGCGCAAGCAGAAGGAGATCGAGATCTGGACGTCGGCGACTGCGGAGATTGGTCATGCGATCGATGAGATGCTGGCGGCCGACACAATGAACCCACTCGGGATGATGATTGAGTCTGGGGCTCGTGGTAACCCACAGCAGATTCGACAGATCTCGGGGATCAAGGGCTTGGTGGCGAATCCGCGAGGTGAGATGATCCCTAGGCCGATCAAGTCATCGTTCCGCGAGGGTCTGCAGGTTCTTGAGTATTTTCTCTCGACACACGGTGCTCGCAAGGGTCTAGCTGACACCGCGCTCCGCACTGCTGACTCGGGTTACTTGACTCGTCGATTGGTCGACGTTGCTCAGGAGATGATCGTTCGCGAGATCGATTGTGGGACCACTCGTGGGATTTGGCTGGAGGATCTTCGTCCAGACCAGTCCGGTCAGCGTTTCTACATCGAGACTCGCGCCTTTGGGCGTGTGTTGGCTGATCCTGTGAGCCTCGCTGATGGGACCGAGATAGGGCGCGGAACACTCCTTACGGATGCCTTGGTGACGCGGATTGCTGAAGATCCTGATGTAAATCAGATCAGGGTGCGATCGGCGCTCACCTGCGAGACGTCACATGGGGTATGTGCCATGTGCTATGGGAAGTCGCTTGGCGGTGTTGGCCTGATTGAGTTGGGTGAAGCTGTCGGAGTCGTCGCTGCGCAGTCGATCGGTGAGCCTGGAACTCAGTTGACCATGCGCACCTTCCACCAAGGTGGTATAGCGGGTTCGGACATCACCCATGGACTCCCGCGTGTTGTCGAGCTCTTTGAGGCTCGCACACCTCGTGGTGCAGCTATTTTGACTCATGGTGCTGGTGTAGTACACCTGGTGGATGAGGAGAATGGGCAGCGCGTCAGCGTGGTTCACGATGATGGAACCGAAGAGACGTATCTGTTGCCAACGAGAGTACACCTCAACGTAGTGGAGGGGCAAGAGGTCGCGGCTGGCGATCCTCTGGTCGAGGGACCAAAGGATCCGAAGCAGGTGCTCGAGATCAAGGGTATTCGCGAGACACAACAGTATCTAGTTGAAGAGGTACAGAAGGTCTATC
The DNA here is from genome assembly GCF_000949255.1 of Ferrimicrobium acidiphilum DSM 19497. Classification (NCBI taxonomy): domain Bacteria; kingdom Bacillati; phylum Actinomycetota; class Acidimicrobiia; order Acidimicrobiales; family Acidimicrobiaceae; genus Ferrimicrobium; species Ferrimicrobium acidiphilum. The sequence continues at coordinate 60,221 of NZ_JXUW01000003.1, forward strand.
GTGACCAGGGTGTGCCTATCCATGACAAGCATATCGAGCTGATCGTTCGACAGATGTTGCGTAGAGTTCTGGTTGCTGAGCCTGGGGATTCAGAGTTTCTCCCGGGTGAACGGGTGGAGTCGCAGCAGTATGCGGAGGTTAACCGAGCGCTGTTCGCGCAGGGTTCCCGCCCTGCTGAGGGTCGACCAGAGCTCATGGGGATTACCAAGGCTTCGCTAGCTACCGAGTCATGGCTGAGCGCCGCCTCCTTCCAGGAGACGACTCGTGTGCTGACAGAGGCGGCCATTGAAGGCAAGTCTGATCCGCTCCTTGGATTGAAGGAGAATATCATTCTTGGTAAGTTGATTCCGGCTGGTTCAGGTGTCCGTGATTATCGCTCTGTTGACGTCAAGGCTCCATTCCATAGGAAGCTGTCGTTCTGGAGTTCCGAGGATGAGAACGAGAATGGTCCGGAGGATCTACTTGAGGAAGGCTAGATCGGTATCAATGTCAGTTAGACTGTCCCGTTGGGCCAGGAGTGGCTCTGGGCTGCTCTGTGTGTTGGCTATTCCAGAATGTATTTGACGAGAGGAACGTCTTGCCTACGATTTCACAGTTAGTTAGGAAAGGTCGAGAGTCCAAGCGGACCAAGACCAAAACACCGGCACTGAAGGGTTCACCTCAGCGTCGTGGGGTATGTACTCGCGTGTACACGGCTACTCCGAAGAAGCCGAACTCGGCTTTGCGGAAGGTGGCGCGCGTTCGCTTGACCTCTGGAGTAGAGGTGACGGCATATATTCCTGGGATTGGACACAATCTCCAGGAGCACTCCATCGTCCTAGTCAGAGGTGGACGTGTCAAGGACTTACCTGGCGTTCGCTACAAGATCGTTCGAGGGTCGCTCGACTCAGCAGGCGTGAAGAATCGCAAACAGGCTCGTAGCCGATACGGCGCGAAGAGGGAGAAGTAGAGTCATGCCCAGAAAGGGCCCAATCCAACCTAGGTTCATTGCTTCCGATCCTGTGTATCATTCCGTTTTGGTTGCTCAGTTTGTCAATAAGGTGCTAGTGAGTGGCAAAAAGTCGGTCGCGGAACACATAGTCTACCGTGCCCTCGACGTGATTGCAGAGAAGGTCGGTAGTGACCCAGTCGCTGTACTCAAGCGCGCGGTCGATAATACGCGGCCCGATACCGAGGTCCGATCGCGGCGAGTCGGTGGTACCACCTACCAGGTTCCTGTTCTTGTGAAGCCCAGACGGGCGAACTCGGTGGCTATCCGTTGGATTGTGACCAACGCTAAAGGCCGTCGCGAGAAGACGATGGTTGAACGGCTAGCCAACGAGGTACTTGACGCATCCAATGGAGTCGGTGCCTCGGTGAAGCGCCGCGATGACACTCATAAGATGGCTGAGTCAAACCGCGCATTTATGCACTACCGCTGGTAAAGGCGCCCTGCCGGTTTGGTCTGTTCCAAGCGCGGTACGGTGTTTCGTGAGCGTATGTATCGAGAGTGTTTCCGCAGTGTGCAGTTGCGGCGGTGGCATTTGAGGCGGTGGCGTTTGAGGTTGGTGTGTCAGCCCGTCGTAGGCGGGCATCAGGTTGGGGGTTTGTTCTTAGCTTCCAAGGCTAGGGCCGAGGAAGAGATGATGGGCGGGCACTGCGAGAGAGTACTCGTGGTGTGTTACGCAGAGGAGAAGAAGTAAATGGCGACGAAGCGGGAGATGCCTCTCGATCGAATTCGTAATATCGGGATCATGGCGCATATCGATGCGGGTAAGACCACGACTACCGAGCGCATTCTGTACTACACCGGTAAGAATTACAAGATTGGTGAGGTTCATGAGGGCGCGGCCACCATGGACTGGATGCCTCAGGAGCAGGAGCGCGGGATCACTATCACCTCCGCTGCTACCACCGCGTTTTGGAAGGATCACCGGGTCAACATCATCGACACGCCTGGTCACGTCGACTTCACCGTAGAGGTGGAGCGTTCGTTGAGAGTGCTCGATGGGGCGGTTGCTGTATTCGATGCGGTCGCTGGGGTGGAGCCGCAAACAGAGACCGTTTGGCGCCAAGGCAACAAGTATGCGGTCCCTCGTATCTGCTTCATCAACAAGATGGATCGTGTTGGTGCGAACTTTGAGCGTTGTGTCGACATGATTAAGGATCGATTGGATGCTAACCCACTGGTCATACAACTTCCAATAGGATCTGAGAGTGATTTTCTCGGAGTAATTGACCTTCTCCGGATGGAGGCGATCATCTGGGATGAGGGAATGGGTGATAAGTTTCACACTGAACCTATCCCCGCTAATCTTGAGGCGGCCGCCGAGAAGGCGCATCGTGACTTAATCGATGTTCTTAGCAACTTCGACGATGAGCTTATGGAGCTCTATATCGGGGATATGGAGATCTCACCTGAGTTCCTCGAAAGTGCTATTCGCAAGGCGACCATCGACAACTCTCTTGTGCCTGTCCTATGTGGCTCAGCGTTCAAGAACAAGGGAGTCCAACCGTTGCTAGACGCGGTTGTAGACTATCTTCCCTCTCCGGTTGATATCGCTCCTGCGGTGGGCACTAGCTTGTCTGGTTCCGAGATGTTGGAGCGTGAGCCCTCTGATGAAGCTCCGTTCTCGGCACTTGCGTTTAAGATCATGACCGATCCGTTTGTCGGAAAACTCACCTATTTCCGGGTTTACTCTGGCACCCTTGAGAAGGGCGCAACGGTTTTGAACTCCACCAAGGACAAGAAGGAGCGACTTGGTCGTATTCTTCTGATGCACGCGAATCACCGTGAGGATATCGACACCGTAGCTGCCGGCGACATCGTCGCTGCGGTTGGTTTCAAGAACACCACCACGGGAGATACGCTGTGCGATCCGTCTAAACCAATCATCTTGGAGAGCCTAGAGTTTCCGGACCCAGTGATTCATGTCGCAGTCGAGCCAAAGACCAAGGCTGACCAGGAGAAGATGAGTCGTGCGCTGTTCGCGCTCTCCGAGGAGGATCCTACTTTTCGTGTGCGTTCAGATCAAGAGACGGGTCAGACGGTCATCTCGGGCATGGGCGAGCTCCATCTTGAGGTCCTAGTCGATCGGATGCTCCGAGAGTTCAAGGTTGATGCAAATGTGGGCAAACCACAGGTAGCCTATCGCGAGACTATTCGTAAGCCAGTGGAGCGAATAGAGGAGCGTTATATTCGTCAGACTGGTGGTCGTGGCCAGTATGGCCACGTGGTGATCAACGTTGAGCCTCTTGGGACCGGCAGTGGTTACGAGTTTGTCGACAAGATCACAGGTGGCGTAATTCCGAAAGAGTATATACCAGCCGTGGACGCCGGTATCCAAGACGCACTAGGCTCAGGTGTCTTGGCCGGTTATCCGGTCGAGGATCTTCGGGTCACCTTAGTCTTCGGCTCCTATCACGATGTTGACTCATCAGAGATGGCGTTTCGTATTGCGGGTTCGATGGCGGTTAAGAAGGCGGTTCGGGCGGCACATCCTGTGCTTCTCGAGCCGATAATGGCGGTAGAGGTGGTAACCCCAGATGATTACATGGGGGATGTCATCGGAGATCTCTCGTCTCGGCGTGGCCGAGTCGAGGGCATGGATCAGGTCGGGAGTAACCAAGTTATCCGCGCCCTGGTTCCATTGTCGGAGATGTTTGGTTACGCCACCGACGTGCGTTCTAGGACGCAAGGTCGGGCGACGTATACCATGCAGTTCCATGCGTATCAAGAAGTCCCGGATTCAATTGCGGCGGAGATCGTTCGTAAGGTCCGAGGCGAGTAGACTACGTAGTTCTGTAATGGGTCAAGGTTGCGCCATATGGGCGCAGTGAGTAGCAACGGAGCAGGAGAAGATGGCAAAGCAGAAGTTCGAGCGAAGTAAGCCTCACTTGAACATCGGTACCATGGGTCACATTGACCATGGTAAGACGACGTTGACGGCGGCTATTACAAAGGTGTTGTCGCAGCGAAATCCAAATGTGAAGTTCAAGCCTTTCGATCAGATCGATAAGGCGCCGGAAGAGAAGGCTCGTGGTATAACCATTGCCATCTCGCACGTCGAGTATGAGACCGATAGGCGGCACTATGCCCATGTTGATATGCCAGGTCACGCTGACTATATCAAGAACATGATCACTGGTGCGGCCCAAGTGGATGGAGCGATCCTGGTGGTTGCTGCAACTGATGGTCCTATGCCTCAGACTCGCGAACATGTCTTGCTCGCTCGTCAGGTAGGCGTCCCTTACATCGTGGTGGCGCTTAATAAGGCCGACATGGTCGATGATGAGGAGCTTTTGGATCTGGTTGAGCTAGAGGTCCGAGAGCTGCTAAACGAGTATGAGTTCCCTGGCGATGATACCCCAATCGTTCGGGTATCTGCACTTAAGGCTCTCGAGGGCGATGCCGAGTGGGAAAACAAGATCATCGAGCTCATGGATGCCGTCGATGAGTACATTCCTGAGCCTGATCGACCGCTCGATCGACCCTTCCTAATGCCTATCGAGGACGTGTTGACTATCCCTGGTCGAGGTACCGTCGTCACTGGTAAGGTCGAGGCTGGCAAGATCAAGGTATCTGAAGAGGTCGAGATCGTCGGACTTCGTGCTACCCAGAAGACGGTGGTTACTGGTGTTGAGATGTTCAACAAGGAGCTCGGCGAGGGTATGGCCGGAGACAACGTTGGAGTTCTCCTTCGTGGTGTGAAGAGGACAGATGTCGAGCGCGGGCAGGTTGTCTGCAAGCCTGGCAGTATTACTCCCCATACTGAGTTCGAGGCGAACGTCTACGTCCTTTCCAAAGAAGAGGGTGGACGTCACAAGCCGTTCTTCAACCATTATCGCCCGCAGTTCTACTTCAGGACTACGGACGTTACCGGAAGCATCATGCTTCCTGAAGGCACTGAGATGGCTATGCCTGGTGATAACATCACCATCAAGGTCGAACTTGGTAAGCCGATTGCGATGGACGAGGGTCTTCGGTTCGCTATCCGCGAGGGTGGTCGTACTGTTGGCGCTGGTCGCGTCGTTAAGATCATTAAGTAGTTCATCGGTGAATGGCCCGGAGTGCGCTCCGGGCCATTCCCTGTGTTTGGGGAGCTCGCGGTCGGTGGCCGGAGCGGAGATGGAGCAAAATGAGTGATAAACAACGAATTAGAATAAGGATCAAAGGTTTCGATCATGAGATCCTGGAGGCGTCGACCCAACGTATTGTCGATACGGTGACGCGTACGCAAGGGAAGGTGGTCGGCCCAGTGCCACTGCCGACCGATATTCATCGGTATACAGTGATTCGCTCTCCTCACAAGTACAAGGACTCTCGCGAGCATTTTGAGATGCGGGTTCACAAGCGCCTACTCGATATCGTCGATCATTCGGCGAAGACGGTTGATGCGCTGAAACGATTAGAACTCCCAGCGGGTGTCGATATCGAGATCAAGATTCAAAACGTTTAAAAAGGCTCAGCTAAGATGCCTGGTCGGCGTCTTCTGAGTAGTAGTATTAGAGGGTCGTTTTATGTCCGGTTGTGCCTTTCAGGGACCCTCCGGCAGTTTCTGACCTATGGGCACCAATGCACGATTGTGTGTATGTGCCGTTGCAAAGATTGAAGGATTTCATGGCTAGTAAGACAGTGGTCGGCGAGAAAATCGGCATGACCCAAATTTGGGTGGATAACGATCGTGTCGTTCCGGTTACGGTGATACGGGTTTTGCCGGCGAGAGTGCTCCGCCGCAAGACGATGGAGCGTGACGGTTATGAGGCGCTACAGGTTGCCGTAGGCGTCGTCCAACCATCCCGGTTGACCAAACCAGTTCTTGGGCAGTTCACCTCAAGAGGAGTCGAGCCCGGACGAAAGATTATGGAGTTTCGACTAGAGGGGTCGCAAGAGTTGGGAGTGGGTTCCCAGATCGACGCCTCGGCTATCAGCACCGGCGACAGGGTCGATGTTATTGGAACTAGTCGTGGTCACGGATTCTCTGGCGGTATGAAGCGTCATAATTTCAAGGGCCAGGGCGGAAGCCACGGTAACCACAAGAAGCACCGTGCTCCTGGTTCGATCGGGGCCTGCGCCACTCCAGCGCGTGTCTTCAAGGGAACCCGTATGGCTGGGCAGTACGGTAGTGAGCGGACGACGATCATGAACCTCGAGGTTGTGCGTTCTGAGCCTGATCGTCAACTCCTGTTGATCAAGGGTGCCGTGCCAGGTCCACGTGGTGCGATGGTTGTCATTCGCGATACGGTGAAAGGCGGGAAGCGGATATGACCCAGCAGGCAAAAGTAGTCGGTGTGACCGGCAGCCTCGAGGGCGAGATCGTCCTCGTAGATCAGGTTTTTGATGTGCCGGCTAACGTTGGCTTGTTGCATCAGGTAGTGGTGGCGGAAGAGGCTAACCGTCGACGAGGTACTCACTCGACCAAGACACGTGCCGAGGTATCTGGTGGTGGTGCTAAGCCGTTCCGTCAGAAGGGTACCGGCAACGCACGCCAGGGCTCGACTCGCGCCCCGCAGTTCACAGGTGGTGGGATTGTCCATGGCCCTCGACCTCGCAGCTATGCGCAGGCCACTCCCAAGAAGATGGTGAGAGCTGCTCTCAGGCAGGCTCTTTCTGACAGGGCTCGTGGCGGCGCTATCTATGTTCTACGTGGCGAGCTGGAGACACCTTCGACCAAAGGCGCTGTCAACATCGTACAGGCCGCCGGACTCGTCGGTAAGAACGTCTCGCTCGTGGCGCTGCCTGCAGAGGCTGGTATCGTCAGGAGTTTTCGGAATCTACCTGAGCTCATGATCGCAACCCCAGCATCGCTTTTGACGCGTACTGTGCTCACAAGCGATGTAGTGCTCTTTACCGAGGCTGGGTTGTCCGCTATTGTTGATCGCTTAAGTGACAGGGAGAGTGAATAATGCACGCTGGGGATCGTTACCAGGTGTTGCGCAGACCACTCGTGTCTGAGAAGAGCTATAACCTTATGGATACCGGTGTCTATACCTTCGAGGTCGACACCGATGCCACGAAGATTGATGTCCGCAAGGCGGTGGAGAAGCTCTTCGAGGTCAAGGTGGCCAAGGTTAACACATTGAATCGCAAGGGCAAGTCGACGCGAAATCGACGCACCGGTAAGGTTAGCTTTCGTCCGGATACCAAAATCGCTTACGTGACACTTCGCGAGGGTTTTGCTATTGAGTTGTTGCAGAGGTAGGTAGATATGGCGATTCGTAGACGAAAACCAACCAGTGCAGGGCGACGTTTCCAGTCGGTCTCAACTTTTGATGAACTCACCAAGAAGGCTCCTGAGAAGTCGTTGCTACAGCCGAAGTCGAGCAGTGGGGGTCGTAACTCTAAGGGCCGCAAGACGGCGCGACACCGTGGAGGGGGACACAAACAGCAGTATCGTTTGATAGATTTCAAGCGAACCAAGGATGGAGTTCCGGCTACGGTAGCAGCGATTGAGTACGATCCGAATCGAAATGCTCGTATCGCTCTGCTTCATTATCATGACGGTGAAAAGCGATATATTCTGGCTCCTCGAGGGTTGAAGGTCGGCGATAAGGTGCAATCGGGTGTTGGCGCCGATATTACCGTCGGCAATGCCTTGCCGTTGCGTGCTATCCCAGTCGGGTCTGTGGTTCACAACGTTGAGTTACGTCCTGGCCAGGGGGGTAAAATCGCTAGAAGTGCGGGTATGAGTGTTCAGCTCGTCGGTCGTGACGAGGTTTACGCTACGCTCCGACTCCCATCGACAGAGATGCGACGAGTTCCGGCCGACGCTCGAGCCACCATCGGCGAGGTTGGTAACGCAGAGTTCGAGCTTCTCTCTATTGGTAAGGCCGGTCGAAACCGTTGGAAGGGAGTGCGCCCACAGACCCGTGGTGTCGCCATGAACCCGGTCGATCACCCCCTTGGCGGTGGTGAAGGCAAGACTTCGGGTGGGCGCCACCCGGTCTCCCCTTGGGGTAAACCAGAGGGTCGCACTCGGCGCGCACATCGTGATTCCGATCAGTTAATTATTCGACGACGTCGCGGTCGCGGAGCCAGGAGATAGTAGATGCCTAGAAGTCTTAAAAAGGGCCCATTTGTCGATGACCATCTGCTCAAGAAGGTCGATGATCTGAATGAGAAGAGCGAGAAGCGAGTCATAAAGACCTGGTCTCGGAGATCAACAATTATTCCGGATATGGTTGGACACACCATCGCGGTCCATGACGGTCGTAAGCACGTACCGGTCTATGTCACCGAGTCCATGGTCGGACACAAGCTCGGCGAGTTTGCGCCGACTCGGACCTTCCGTTACCATGCCGGTCAAGAAAAGACAGCGAGGAGACGATAGTGGCGCAGACGTTAGAGGCGAATCAGGCACGCGCGGTTCTGCGTTACTTCCGCATGAGCCCCACCAAGGCTCGACAGGTTCTCGATCTCATTCGAGGCAAGTCGGCGGTTGACGCTATTAGGGCACTTTCGTTGGTCAATCGGGAGGCCAGTGAGGTAGTTGGCAAATTGCTCGCCTCAGCAGTCGCTAATGCTACGGTTCGCTACGGCCTTGGCGCGGATGAGGTGTTTGTCGCAGCTGCTTTCGCCGACGAGGGCCCGACGATCAAGCGATTTCGGCCGCGAGCTCGCGGTCGGGCGACGCGTATTCGCAAGCGTAGCTGCCATATAACCATCGTTGTTGAGGAGATGCCGCTCGAGATGCGGAGGGTTGAGGCGGCAAAGAGCTCTGGTCGCCAAAGCGCGCGTCGTGCTCAGAGGGTGGCCTCCTCGCGTGGTACCACACAAGCGACCGACACGCCGGCTCTTGCGACAGGGCCAGAGAACACAGGGCCAGAGAACACAGGGCTAGCGAACGAAGACAACGTCGTGGCTGATCCAATTGTCGATAGCGTCGACACGGCTGAGGGTTGGAGTACCAGTGATGGTGCGGTAGTTGAGGCCCAGGCGCAAGAGACCGTTGTGGTTGAACCTGAGGTAGTGGACGCCGATGCCGTTGAGTCCTCGCCAGCAGATGAGGTTCCAGAACGATCGGTCGATGCCGGTGACGAGGCCGCGATCGTCGCAGAGGACGCTGGCTTAGCAGATGACGACCCAGCGGTTGTCGAAGAAGGACGGGAGGACTCATAATGGGTCAGAAGATACACCCTTATGGGTTCCGATTGGGTATTACGACCGACTGGAAGTCGCGTTGGTTTGCCGAGAAGGATTACCAGAAGTGGGTCATTGAGGATTACAAGATCCGTTCCTGGCTACAGCGAGAGCTGGCTACGGCGGCGGTGTCGCGTATCGATATCGAACGGACTCGTGATCGTCTAAAAGTAGACATCCATACTGCTCGCCCTGGCATTGTCATCGGCAAGAAGGGTTCCGAGGTCGACCGACTGCGTAAGGCACTCGAGAAGCTGACTAGTTACCCAAGAGTGCAGTTAAATGTAGAAGAGGTTCGTAATCCAGAGCTCGACGCTACTCTCGTGGCTCAAAGCATCGCCGATCAGATCTCTCGTCGCGTGAGTTTTCGACGCGCAATGAAGCGTTCCATTCAGATCGTGATGAAGGAGGGTGGCAAGGGAGTCACAGTCCAGTGTTCAGGTCGACTGGGTGGGTCTGAGATGGCAAGACGTGAGACGCATCGCGAAGGACGTGTTCCAAGGCATACACTTCGAGCAGACATAGATTATGGTTTGCGTGAGGCACATACGAACTCCGGCACAGTCGGGGTCAAGGTATGGATCTACCGTGGTGACATCGTTCCTTACCAGACGGCTGTAACCGCTACTGCCAGACCAGCGTTGCCCGACCGGCCACGACGTATTATTACAGCCGGTGGTGGCAGGCGTCGCGCCGCCGATGAGGTTGCGGTTGATGAGGCGGTTGTAACCCGTCCTCCGAAGATCGAAGAACCGGTAGTTCCTGAGGAGCTTGAACGCCTCCTTGCAGAGGAAGAGGATATCGAGCGTCGTACCAAAGAAGAGGGACACGAGGCGCCGCACTTCAAGAAGGAGGTGGATTAGTCGATGCTGATGCCCCGTAAAGTTAAGCACCGTAAGACCCATCGCGGTCGTCTTACCGGTATGGCTAAGGGTGGTACAGAGGTCAGTTTTGGTCGGTATGGAATCCAGGCGTTAGAGCCGGGGTGGATTACGGCCAGGCAGATTGAGGCTGCTCGTGTTGCGATGACGCGTCACGTTCGTCGTGGCGGCAAGGTGTGGATTCGTGTTTTCCCGGATAAGCCGGTCACAAAGAAGCCCGCGGAGACGCGCATGGGCTCAGGAAAGGGTAACCCCGAGTTTTGGGTTGCCGTGGTGCGCCCTGGGAAGATCCTGTTCGAGCTCGATGGTGTCAATGAGGAGCTCGGGCGTGCGGCTATGGAGCGTGCTATACAGAAGCTTCCGATCAAAGCGCGATTTGTCATCAAGGAGGGCGTGGAAGCCATCGGAGGTTCAAGGTGAGCAAGGCTACCGAATATCGTGACATGCTTGATGATGAGCTAAGGACCAAGCTTGGGGAGACAAAGGAGGAGCTTTTTAGGCTCCGATTTGCCATCGCCTCTGCCCAGGGGACTGATACGGCGAAGCTTGGATTGCTCCGTAAGGAGATCGCTCGCATCGAGACGGTTTTGAGTGAGCGGCGAGTCGCTGCACTAGGAGGAGAATTATGAGCGAGTCGCCCGAGGTACGCCCGCAGCGCAAGGTCCGTGAGGGTGTTGTCGCCTCTGATGCGATGAACCAGACGATTATCGTTCTGGTGAATCAAAGAGTGCGGCATCCGCGTTACATGCGTACGATTTCAAAGACGAAGAGATTGTACGTTCATGATGTGAATAACGACGCCCATGTTGGCGATACGGTCGAGGTCGAGGAGACCCGTCCGCTCTCCAAGCTGAAGCGTTGGAGGTTGGTTCGAGTTGTGGAGCGTGCAAGGTGATTCAGCAGGAGAGTCGACTGCGTGTCGCTGATAATTCAGGCGCACGAGAGGTTTTGTGCATTCGCGTGCTCGGTGGTAGTCGGCGACGCTACGCGGGTATTGGCGATGTCTTCATCGCGACCGTGAAGGATGCCCTTCCTGGGGCGGGTGTGAAGCGCGGTGATGTGGTTAAGTGTGTCGTCGTTAGGACTCGTAAAGAGTCGCGACGGGCTGACGGTAGCTACATCCGTTTTGATGATAATGCTGCGGTATTGATCAATGATCAGATGCAGCCACGTGGGACACGTATCTTCGGGCCTGTAGGGCGCGAGCTTCGTGATAAGCGCTTCATGCGCATCGTTTCGTTGGCACCGGAGGTGTTGTAATGCGGTTAAAGAGTGGAGATCGAGTTCGTGTGCTTTCGGGCAAGGACCGTGGCTCCGAAGGACAGATCCTAAAGGCATTTCCGGGTGAAGGGAGAGTGCTGGTTGAGGGAGTCCATATGGTTCAACGGCATACGAAGGCTCGTGATGCCACGACTCCAGGTGGTATCATCGAGAAGTCGCTACCGATAGATGCGTCGAACGTAGCAATAGTCTGTTCGTCTTGTGGTCCTACCCGGATCGCCATGGATGTAGATGAGTTCGGAAAACGCTTTCGGGTATGCAGAAAGTGCAGGACAGCGCTATGAGCACCAGTACTACTCAACGGCCTCGGTTGAAGGTTCGCTTCGAACAAGAGGTAAGAGCTCAGTTGTTCGAGTCTCTTGGCGTGGTCAACATACACCAGGTTCCTACGCTTGACAAGATCGTCGTCAATATGGGAGTCGGAAGGGCGACGCAACAGCAGTCACTGCTGGAGGGCGCTATTCGGGACCTCGAGACGATTACCGGTCAGAAGCCGGCGACCCGTCGTGCACGCAAGTCTATCGCGGCCTTCAAGTTGAGGGAGGGCATGCCGATCGGTGCAATGGTGACGCTGCGAGGCGATCGCATGTGGGAGTTCTTTGATCGGTTAGTAGCTATCGCTATTCCTCGAATCCGAGACTTTCGAGGACTCAACCCACGCTCATTCGACGGGCACGGCAATTATTCGTTTGGTGTTAATGAGCAGTTGATCTTCCCGGAGATTGACTACGACAAGATCGATGCTACTCGTGGCATGGATATCACCATCGTCACCACAGCTGAGTCTGATGCACAGGGCAAGGCTTTGTTGCTTGCCTTTGGCTTCCCATTCCGGAAGGAAGGTTTGTAAATGGCTACTAAGGCATTGATTGCGAAGACCAATCGTCGGCCCAAGTATCGGGTGCGTGCTTACACTCGTTGTCAGCGTTGCGGGCGTCCGCACGCGGTGTATAGGAAGTTTGGACTCTGCAGGATCTGCCTCAGAGAGATGGCGCACCTCGGGGAGATCCCTGGTGTGACTAAGGCGAGTTGGTAGGAGGTTTGCGATGAGTATGACTGATCCAATCGCGGATATGCTCACGCGGATCCGCAATGCCTCGCGGGTCCGACACAGTGTTGTGCGTATGCCTGGCTCGAAGATCAAGACTGAGTTAGCCAGGATTCTCAAAGAGGAGGGCTATATTGATGGCTTCTCGGTTGCACCTGCAGTTGAGGGTCCCGGGACAGTGCTTGAGATCCAGCTGCGTTATGTCGGATCCCGCAATAGAGATTGCGCCATCAATGGGATAACTCGAGTATCGAAGCCCGGCCTCCGTGTCTATACCCAGGCCGCCTCGATTCAGCGGGTATTTGGTGGTATGGGTGTAGCGGTGTTGTCGACCTCTCATGGTCTGATGACTGATCGGGATGCACGCAGGGCCGGTGTCGGTGGCGAAGTCATCTGTCATGTCTGGTAGAGGAGTAGAACAGTGTCACGTATAGGCAAGCAGCCGATCATTTTGCCCGATGGTGTGACGGTAACTATTGAGGGCACCCGAGTTAAGGTAAATGGACCTAAGGGTGTTCTCGAGCGCACGATGCCGCCGATGGTAGAGGTCGAGCTCGATGATCGTACGGTTACGGTGCAGCGAGTCGATGATTCGCGACAGGCAAGAGCCATGCACGGATTGTCGCGCACCCTGGTAAATAATATGGTCGTCGGTGTTAGCGAGGGTTATCGCAAGCAGCTCGAGATAGTGGGAGTTGGGTATCGCGCTCAACTGCGTTCGCCGAGTGAGATTGAGCTAGCACTTGGGTTTTCGCACCCGGTGATCGTCAAGGCTCCCGATGGAATTGGGTTCGAGGCACCTAGCCCGACTCGATTGGTTGTACAAGGGGTCGACAAGGAGCTCGTAGGTCAGGTCGCTGCCAACATTCGTAAGATTCGTAAGCCAGAGCCGTACAAGGGCAAGGGTGTTCGATATGAAGGTGAGAAGGTAGTGCGCAAGGTTGGAAAGGCCGGGAAGTAGGTAGCGATGTCGGTAAGCCAGTCGTACAGTCGGCAAAAGAGGCGGCATCAGCGAGTACGCCGTAAGGTTATCGGTTCGACTGATCGCCCGCGGCTCGCTGTGTATCGCTCTAACAAGCATATGTTTGTTCAGCTCATTGACGACAGTCAGGGAGTGACGCTAGTCTCTGCCTCCACGTTAGAGGCTGAGTTTGTTGGGAGTTCTACTGGTAACTGCGATGCGGCTAAGAGAGTCGGTCAGACCATAGCGCAGCGGGCAGTAGCTCACGGTGTAAGTCGTGTTGTTTTTGACCGAGGTGGTTTTCAATATCACGGCCGAGTTGCCGCTTTAGCGGACGCGGCTCGCGAAGCCGGATTGGAGTTTTAGATGGCTGAGAGTCAGTATGAGGATCGGACTATCAAGGTCAATCGAGTGTCGAAGGTGGTCAAGGGCGGACGTAGGTTCTCCTTCACCGCGTTGATGGTCGTTGGCGATGGTAACGGTCGAGTAGGCATCGGCTACGGCAAGGCCAAAGAGGCGAGCATCGCGGTTCAAAAAGGTACCGAGGAGGCGCGACGCAAGTTGATCTCGGTACCGCTTGCTGGTAGCACCATTCCACATCCAATCATCGGACGTGCTGGAGCTGGACGAGTTTTGCTCAAGCCGGCAGCCCCCGGCACCGGTGTAATTGCTGGTGGTGCCGCACGCGCCATCCTCGAGATGGCGGGTATCACCGATGTGTTGGCGAAGTCGTTAGGGTCTTCAAACGGCATCAATGTCGCCCATGCCACGATGGATGGGCTTGCTCATCTGCTCAGCCCTGACCAGATCGCGACTGCACGAGGCAAGTATCCAGACCAGATAGCTCCCAAGGGGATGCTCGCATCCTTCGAGGAACGAAAGCGTCAGCAGGAGAGCGCTCATGGCTAAAGCATCGAGTTCCAAAGCTGTTGTGAAGCAGATCAAGGTGCGACAAGTGCGTTCGCTCATAGGGTCTAAGCCGGTACATAAGGGCACGTTAAGAGCTCTTGGGCTGGGTCGTATTGGCAGGGAGCATGTGTTGCCTGATCGCCCGGAGATTCGGGGAATGTTACGCAACGTCGCCCACCTCGTGGTGGTAGAGGAGATTAAATGATATATCTGCATGAACTGGCGCCGAACGAGGGCTCCAAGACGCGTAAGCGCCGGGTCGGTCGTGGTATAGGTGGAAAGGGAGGCAAGACAGCCGGACGCGGTACGAAGGGACAAGGCGCACGCGATACCATCCCGGTAGGATTCGAGGGTGGTCAGCTACCGCTCACACAACGAATTCCTAAGTTGCGTGGGTTCGACAATCCTTTCCGTGTCTCCTATACCGTTGTCAATCTCGATCAGTTGAGTTTGCTCGCCGAACGAGGCGCGCAGGCGATTTCACCGGAGGTTTTGGAGACCGCTGGCGTGATTCGCAAGGGTGCCTTGGTCAAGATTTGCGCTAGGGGAGCACTCAGTTCCTCTCTTTCGGTATCGGCGCATGGATTTTCAAAGGCCGCCAGAGAGCTGATAGAATCAGCGGGTGGAACGGTTACTGAGGTGCCGTTGCCCTACAAGTCAGGTCGTCGCCCATCGTTGGGCAACGCCCTGATGAATCGGTAGTGAACCAGGAGCGGTTAAAAGTCAGATGCTGCAAAACTTTGTGAATATTTTTCGTGTCAAGGACCTTAGGAATAAGGTCCTTTTCACGCTGCTCATCGTGGGTATCTACCAGTTGGGATCGAATATACCGGTCCCAGGGGTCAGTTATTCTGCCATCCACCAGCTTGTTACTCAGTCACAAGGTGCCGGTGTCTTTGGGTTTTTGGATTTGTTCTCCGGCGGAGCGCTGTCACGCGCGGCGCTTTTTGGGCTTGGTATTATGCCCTACATCACGTCGTCGATTATCATCCAACTTCTCACCGGAGTGATACCGAAGCTTTCGGAGTGGCGCGACCAAGGTTCCGCGGGTGAGCGTAAGATCACTCAGACGACGAGATACCTTACAATTGGACTCGCACTTCTTCAGGCCACAGGGCTTGCATTCGTCTTTCATAGTGGCTTGGGTATTCTCTTGGCGAACCAGAAATCGCTTGATCTCATCCCTAACTTCACCGTGCCTAGGGTATTGTTTATCGTCCTCACGTTAACGGCTGGTACTGCCTTGGTCATGTGGATGGCGGAGTCTATCACCGAACGCGGAGTTGGACAGGGGATGTCTATTCTCATCTTCGCGAATGTTGTCAGTATTATCCCCTCCGGTGGGCGGTTGATCTTCGATCAGGCCGGCGCTGCGAAGTTCTCGGTGATAGTTGTGGTTGTCCTTCTATTGCTAGTGGCGATCGTCTTTGTCGAGCAGGGTCAGCGTCGGATCCCGGTGGTGTTTGCCCGTCGGGTGGTTGGGCGTCGGATGTATGAGGGCGGAAACTCGTATATTCCGCTCAAGGTGAATCAGGCAGGGGTCATTCCGATCATCTTTGCGTCGTCGATTCTTTACTTCCCAGTGCTTTTGTCTAACATCATTCCGGTTAATAGCTTTCGTACCTTTGTCAATAACCATCTGCTCAACGCCACTAGTGGTTTTTACATCATTACCTATGGGCTCTTGATCATCGTGTTCACCTTCTTCTATGTCACCGTGGCTTTCGATCCCTATCAGCAGGCCGAGATCATACGTAAGCAAAATGGGTATATTCCTGGAGTTCGTCCAGGTCAGGCTACTCAACAGTATCTCTCACGTATTTTGAACCGAATCACGCTGCCTGGCGCACTGTTCTTAGCCGCGATCGCGGTCATCCCGTCGATTCTGCTGTCGGCGTGGCATATAACCTCTTTCCCTTATGCTGGCACAACTATTTTGATCTCGGTTATCGTTGCACTTGAGACCGTGAAGCAGATCAACTCCCAGCTCACTATGCGCAATTACAAGGGATTCTTGAAGTAGATGGTTGCTGGTCACCCCCTCCGACTTGTGGTAGTCGGTCGACAAGGTGCTGGGAAGGGCACTCAGTGCGTGAGAGTTTCGCATCGATATGCTATTCCTCATATCTCGACGGGCGACATGCTAAGGGCGGCGGTTGCGGCAGATTCTCCCTTTGGCCAGTTGGCGAAGTCATTTATGGATCGTGGAGAGTTGGTGCCGGATTCTGTCATCAATGGCGTGATTGCCGAGAGGCTCGAACAACCAGATGCTCGCTTGCGCGGTTTTGTGCTCGATGGTTTTCCGCGGACGAGGGAACAAGCGGTGGCACTCAATGATTTGTTGGCGCCCGCCTCACTCAACATGGTGATAAACCTAGAGGTGCCTGTGGACCTCGTGCTCCGGCGCCTATCATCGCGGCGGGTGTGCTCAGTTTGTGGGAGCATATACTCCGATGAACTGCCACCTAGGACCCCTGGGATTTGCGACAACTGTGGTGGGGAGCTGATCCAACGTGAGGACGACACTGAGGCTGCGATCCTACGGCGGCTAGAGATCTATGAACAGACGACCACGCCGTTATTGGGTTTTTATACCGAGATGAACCTTCTCGAGATCGTCGATGGTGTCGGGACGCCGGAGGTGGTGTTGGGTCGCATCAGTGAGGTACTCGCCAGCCATGGATTCTTTGAAGGCGGTAGATAATGATTCGCACTGAGACCGAACTTGCCTCGATGCGAAAGGCTGGTCGTGTTACTGCGGAGATGCTCGCAGCTTGTCGGGAGGCAGTCCGCCCCGGAGTTAGCACTGCTGATCTCGACAAAGTCGCTCGAGAGGTACTCGAGCGTCGCGGTGCTCGTTCGAATTTTCTTGGTTATCATGGATTCCCCGCGGTTATATGTGCTTCGCGTAACAACGTGATTGTGCACGGGATCCCGAATGAGGAGGAGATTCTTCATGAGGGTGATATTATTTCGATCGATGCAGGCGCCATCGTTGAGGGTTACCACGGAGATGCTGCAATCACAGTTGCGGTAGGTTCGGTGCCAAAGCGTGTCGAACGCCTGATTGAGGTTACTGAACAGTCACTCGTGGCTGGAATTCGTGAGATGGTCGCAGGGAATCATCTCCATGACATCGGTCGCGCGGTCGAGCAGATAGCCGTGGCTGCTCATCTGGGGGTGATTCGCGACTACGTGGGCCATGGCATAGGGACGCAGATGCATGAGCCTCCGAACGTGCCTAACTACTGGCCAGGACGAGCCGGACCAAAGCTGCGAGTGCATGAGGTTTACGCCGTGGAGCCGATGTTCACACTCGGTGGTGAGGATACGGTGGTTCTACCTGATGGCTGGGGAGTAGTGACTGCGGATGGCACATGGGCGGCGCACTTCGAGCACACTATCGCGATAACCGATAGCGGCCCGGAAGTCTTTACCGTACTTGACGACATCTCTTGAGATGCTTCCGATTATACTAGCAGGGTAGCTTTTTGCGCCCAGAGAGCTGGCGATCGGTCCTAGTGGCCGTATCCATTGTTAAAAGTGTGTCTGGGTACTATCAATCAGCGTGATCTGTAGGAGGATGAACTGGCGAAAGGAAAAGAGGACACCATTGTCCTTGAAGGGACGGTAGTTGAGCCATTGCCTAACGCGATGTTTCGAGTTGAGTTAGAAAATGGACTCAAGGTACTGGCCCACAGCTCTGGAAAGATGCGCATGCATCGTATCCGTATACTGCCAGGGGATAAGGTCCAAGTGGAGTTCACTCCTTACGATCTCGCTCGAGGTCGTATCACGTACCGGTACAAGTAGGGCGCGAGTTGAAGAGGTTTTGCAGAGCCGCCTCCTAGCCGGTTTCGGTCGGAGGGTTTTGTGAAGATTAGAGTTTCGTTTGGTAATTGAGGAAGGAGCACTATGAAGGTTCGACCAAGCGTCAAACCTATCTGTGAGAAGTGCAAGTTGATCCGCAGAGAAGGTAGGGTACTCGTGATTTGCGAGAATCCGCGTCATAAGCAACGGCAAGGATAGAGATGGCTCGTATATCAGGTGTTGACATTCCAAGGGAGAAGCGAGTTGAGATCTCGCTTACCTATATTTTCGGCATTGGACTAACGACTTCGCAGCAGATCTGTGCTGCGACCGAGGTAAACCCGGATACCCGGGTGCGTGATCTCACCGATGATGAGGTTTTGCGCCTTCGTACCTATATCGATCAAAACTTAAAGGTCGAGGGTGACTTGCGCCGTGATGTCGATCAGAACATTAAGCGCAAGGTCCAGATTGGATGCTATGCAGGCATAAGGCATCGTCGTGGACTCCCGGTCCATGGTCAGCGAACCCACACCAATGCGCGTACGCGCAAGGGCCCACGCAAGACAGTGGCAGGCAAGAAGAAGGTTAAGCGTTAGTCCGACCGCAATGCGGTAGTTGATTTGGATACCGTGCAGCGGTTGTCGAGAGGAGTTTCATGGCAAAGCCACGACCAGGAGGTAGAAGGCCTCGTAAACGGGAGAGGAAGAATATAGCGCGAGGAGTCGCCTATATACATTCTTCGTTTAACAATACGATCGTGACGATCACAGATCCGACGGGCAATGTTCTCGCTTGGGCGAGTTCAGGGAACGTTGGATTCAAGGGCAGCAGGAAGTCGACTCCGTTCGCTGCGCAGGTGGCTGGTGAGACCTGTGCTAAGCGCGCGATGGAGCATGGCGTTCGTGAAGTCGATGTCATGTTAAAGGGACCGGGATCTGGTCGAGAGACGGCTCACAAGGCGCTCGCGTCAGCGGGTATCGAGATCCGGTCAGTGCGCGATGTGACACCGATCCCGCATAATGGGTGTCGGCCAAAGAAGAGGAGAAGAGTTTAGATGGCTCGCTATACAGGGCCGGTTTGCCGGTTATGCCGACGAGAGAAGACCAAGTTGTACCTGAAGGGTCCGAAGTGCGATAGCGCAAAGTGCCCAATTACGATTGGCAGATTTCCTCCAGGCGAGCACGGGCGCGACCGCCAACGGCAACCCTCTGAGTACTCGATTCAGTTGCGTGAGAAGCAGAAGGTGCGCCGGACATACGGTGTGATGGGAAGACAGTTTGCTAAGACCTATGGCGAAGCCGCTAGACAGCGGGGCATTACCGGCGAGAGGCTGCTCCAGTTGCTGGAGTTGCGTCTAGATAATGTTGTCTATCGTGCCGGGTGGGGCTCTTCGAGAGCACAGGCGCGACAGTTAGTTCGCCACGGGCATATTCTGGTCGATGGTCGCAGGGTAGATATCCCAAGTTATCGACTACGGCCAACCCAGGAGATTTCGCTCAAGGAGAGTTCACGGTCGCTCGCTGTGATCGAATTCAACCGCGATATCGTCGCGCGATCGGCTCCAGCCTGGCTCGAGATGGCGCCAGCAGGGTTTTCGGCTCGCGTCTTGAACATCCCGCTCCGTGAACAGATTGATCTTGATGTACGAGAGCAGCTTGTCGTCGAGCTCTTCTCGAAGTAACGACGGGTTCGGCCCTGCTGGGGTTTTATTCCTCGGGAGTGGTGAAGTGACTAGTGAAGTAAAGAGGAACGATTAATGCTCATAATTCAGCGGCCAAGAGTGGAAGAGGTAAGTGAGGAGTCGGCGAATCGCCAGGTCTTCTCTATAGGGCCACTTGAGCCGGGCTTCGGCCACTCCGTAGGGAATGCCCTGCGGCGTGTTCTGCTCTCATCGGTACCTGGTGCCGCTATCACACAGGTGCGCTTCGATGATGCACTCCATGAGTTCACGACTATCGCTGGGGTCAAGGAGGATGTCATCGACATCATCTTGAACCTGAAAGATATTGTGTTGAGGTGTTATTCGCCTGACCCTGTGACGATCCGACTCGATATCAAGGGTCCTGCCAGCGTGCATGCTGGTGATTTTATGTTGTCCTCTGATGTTGAGATCGTCAATCCAGATCTCTACTTGGCTACAGTCTCCGACAAGGGACGACTCGCGCTCGATGTTGTGGTAGAGCAGGGGAGAGGTTACGTATCGGCGGAACGCAATAAGCGGACGAACACGATCGGTATTATCCCGATCGACGCCATCTTCTCCCCGATTCGCAACGCCAACTACGTTGTTGAGCCCGTCCGTGTTGGTCAAGCCACCGACTATGACCAGATCGTAGTCGATGTCGAGACTGACGGTTCGTTGAGTCCTCGTGAAGCGCTGGCGTCTGCCGCTGGCACGCTCACGGGTATCTTCGAGCTCGTATCTGAACTGGTGGCCGATGCTAGTCGACTGATCGTGGCCGATGAGGTTGCTGCCGAAGAGCGTTCTCCTGATTTCGATCTTCCGATCGAGGAGCTCGATTTGACCGAGCGTCCCAGGAACTGTCTCAAGCGTGCGCAGATTAACACTATTGGTGATTTGGTAGAGCGTAGCGCCGACGATCTTTTAGCTATCACGAACTTCGGGCAGAAATCGCTCGATGAGGTTGCAGAGAAGTTGGCAGCACGGAATATGTCGTTAAGGAGTGAGAATTAATGGTACCCGGCCGACCGAAAAGGGGTAACCGCCTCGGCAGCGATGCTTCGCATCAACGTGCCATGTTGGCAAACCTCTGTGCGTCTTTGATCGCAGCAGAGTCGATCTTGACCACGGACGCAAAGGCACGTGCTCTCCGTCCTGTGGTAGAGAAGTTGATCACCAAGGCAAAAAAGGGTGATCTTCATCAGAGGCGCCAGGTCATAGCATTTCTGCGTGATGAGGATGCTACCAAGAAGTTATTTGATGAGGTTGGTCCCAGGTATCAGAACCGTCAAGGTGGCTACGTTCGTATTCTGAAGCGCGGTCCACGCCATGGCGATGGCGCCCCTATGGTCGTTATCGAGTTCGTCTAAGTACCTGCTCATGGGTTGGGCGATAGTGTTGGCCTACGATGGGTCACACTATCATGGGTCCGCACCACAGCCTGGGATCGCGACCGTCGTCGGTGGATTGACCCAGAGCTTGGAGAGGCTCAGGGTCGACTATCATGATCTGGCGCTAGCGGGTCGCACTGATGCGGGTGTCCATGCCCGCTTTCAGCTCGTCTCTTTGGAGGCTCCCAGTCTTACGGAGGAGCACTACCCGCGGCTGCAGGCGATACTTCCCCAAGGAGTGATGCTACGTGTAGTGATGCGTACGCCGGCTGCTTTTCATGCTCGTCATTCCGCGCAGTGGCGGCAATATCGTTACCGTATCAGGCGTGCCTCCCATGATCCTCTTTTCCCACTAAGTTGGCAGATCTCGCATCCACTTGATGTTGGGGCGATGAGCGAGGTGGCATCGTATCTGCGAACGGTGGAGAGCTTTGAGGCGCTGTGCAAGGCGGGGAGTGCGGGCGGATTCCGGAGACGGATCCACTCGATTGAGCTAGCCGAGCGGGAGGGATTCTTCGAGATTTCGGTTCTGGGTGCTAGTTTTTGTCATCAGATGGTCCGACGTATTGTGGGTGCACTGGTGCAGGTAGGTCGTCGACGTTGGTCGCCGGAGTACGTTATAGAGGCTGTCGATGGCAGGGATAGGGCTCTGCTCAGTGAGTTGGCTCCAGCCCACGGTCTCTATCTCTGGAGAGTCGGATATAACCAGGCTTGGGAGTGGGCGGCCGAGAGGTTCCTTGAGCGAGGTTTTGAGGAAGACTGGTCAGTGATTGACAGGTTGGAGCTTCCTTTTCCTCTAGAATGGAGCGCCGAGTGTCCCCACTACCGGCACCCGAGTTGAATGAGGAAGAAAAATCATGAAGACGTTTGTAACCACCACCGCCACAATTGAGCGTGACTGGTGGGTAGTAGATGCCCAGGGATTGCGCTTAGGTAGGCTCGCCACCGAAGTGGCTAGCCTACTCAAGGGGAAGCATAAGCCTTATTTTGCTCCGTACCTCGATTGCGGTGACCATGTTGTGGTAATCAACGCGGGTGAGATTGTGCTTTCCGGATCCAAGGCTGAGAAGAAGGTCTACTACCATCACTCTGGTTATCCTGGTGGCTTGCGTGAGTCGAAGTTTTTGGAGCTCATGGAGAGGCATCCGGAGCGCGCAGTGGAGTTGGCGATCAAGGGAATGTTGCCAAAGAACCGACTCGGCCGACAGATGTTTCGCAAGCTCAAGGTCTATGCTGGGCCGAGTCATCCTCATGCGGCACAGCAACCGGTGGTGCTTGACCTCAATAATCGCCTCAAGACGCTGTAAGGAGCGACATGACTACACCTTTGACTCAATCGACCGGACGGCGAAAGACCGCTACTGCACGTGTGCGACTTGTGCCTGGGAAGGGCGCAGTCGTCGTCAATGGCAAGGAGTTGCGCACCTACGTCACCTCGGTGTCACAACGGGGTCATCTTGTTGAACCGCTCAAGGTCGTTGAACTCGATGAGGTCTACGATGTTTTTGCCACCGTCGATGGGGGCGGCATAGCCGGCCAGGCGGATGCCATCCGCTTAGGACTAGCTCGAGCGATCATCGAGCTTCATCCCGAGCATCGTGCGATCCTCAAAAAGGAGGGGATGCTGACTCGAGATGCTCGCAAGAAGGAGTCGAAGAAGTACGGTCTCAAGAAGGCTCGCAAGGCACCTCAGTATTCGAAGCGGTAGATGCTTCGGTTTGGTACCGATGGGATTCGCGGTAAGGCGAATCAGGAACTGACCATGGAGGTTGGCTATTGGCTGGGGGTTGGTATCGCCAAGGCGATCCAGCCCCCAGCTTTTGCCATCGGACGTGACACCCGCGAGTCTGGCTACTGGCTTGCGCATGCGGTGGGGTTGGGCATCGCCTCGCTCGGGATTGATATCATTGACTGCGGCGTGCTCCCTACCGGGGCGCTGTCGTGGGTCGCACGGTCGCTTGCACTCCCAACCGTTGTGATCTCGGCTTCACATAATCCGTACTTTGATAACGGGATCAAGGTGTTCGATGCAGACGGTGCAAAGATCTCCGCCAACACTGAACGCGGTATCGAAGGCTACCTCGCTGAGTTCCTGGAGGGAAAACGGCCGTTCTTTGGCCCCCTCGGTGGTGTTGATCAGCGCTCCTTCGAAGATTCCTACGTCGATTGGGTACTCACTAAGTTGGGCGTGATAGAGCACCCTTTACGAGTGGTGATCGATGGAGCCAACGGTGCTGCTTGGAGACTGGGCCCAAACTTGGCTACCAGGATGGGCGCCGAGGTGGTAGCGACTATCGGAGACAAACCCGACGGCCGCAATATCAACGCTGGCGTGGGTGCATTGCACCCTGATGTGCTCGCCTCGATGGTGGTGCAACATCAGGCCGATCTAGGGCTGTGTTTTGATGGTGATGCTGATCGACTGATCGCAGTCAGCGAGTCGGGCGCCATAGTCGATGGTGATGAACTCTTGACGATGTTTGCCCTTTATCTTCAACGTAGAGGTGCGCTCGCGCATGACTCGTTGGCAGTCACCATCATGAGTAACCTCGGTATTGAGCGGGCACTTGAACCTCATGCCATCTCGGTGGTGCGTACCGATGTCGGTGATCGACAGATCGCTACGGCGATGACTCGAGACCAGCTCTCGTTGGGCGGAGAGCAGAGTGGCCACATCATAGTTAAGAACCTGGGTCCGACTGGGGACGGACTCGTCTCCGGTGCGCTGTTGCTACATGCGTTGTCCGACTGGGGAGGGTCGCTAGATCGCTTCAGAGCTGAGGAGGTGGTCCGGTATCCACAGGTCCACCGACAGGTGCGTACCCAGGCCCGCGATCGAATCATCCTCGACCCTGATTTCATGGAGCTACGTGCTGACCTCGAGGCCGAACTCGGGTCCGAGGGTCGGCTCGTTTTGCGCCCGAGTGGAACTGAGCCAGTGTTTAGGATCCTGGTAGAGGCGGCCGATATATCGGTGGCGACTAGGTTGGCGGAGCAATTGGTTACCGAAGTCGAGGCGATCTCGCGTCGCCTTACCACCGTCTAGAGGAGGTTAACCGTGTGCGGTATTGTTGGTGCGGTGGGGGCTGAGATCGACCTGTTGGCTACCTTTGAAGGGTTGCGCCGACTTGAGTACAGGGGCTATGACTCCGCTGGAGTGGCGATTATCCATGACGGTGAACTCGAGGTAGCGCGGGCCTCGTTAGCGCGCGAATCGATGAATCAGCTAGCTGAGTGGCTAGCGGTGCAGCCATACTCTACTGGTCAGGTGATGTTGGGGCATACACGCTGGCCCACCCATGGCGCACCTACGCTTACGAATACACACCCTCACGTCGACTGTACCGGCGATCTGGCGATCGTTCATAACGGTATCATCGAAAATTTTCGTGAGCTGAAGGTGGGACTGGTGGCCCGTGGTCATCGATTTCGTTCCGACACCGATTCCGAGGTCATTGCGCACCTATTGGAGGAGGCTCTGGCAAGTGGCCAACTACCTGCTGATGCACTGACTGAGGTATTTACGCAGTTGAATGGACATATGGCTATCGTGGTGGCCTCTCGTGCCCATCCGGGACTTCTGCTTGGGGTTAGGCGAACTTCGCCACTCCTGGCTGCCAGCGCCGTCGACCACTTTTTTTTCGCCTCGGATGCGCCGGCGTTTCTGTCGCTCGCGGACCAGTTCTACGAGGTGCCAGAGGATGTAGTAGTTGTGCTCGGCGATTCGGTCGAGGGCGATGGCGGAGTAAGGCTAGCCGAACTAGAGCCGCTGGCGATCGCCTGGAGCTCCCAGGATGCCGTCTTGGATGGTTATGCGAGCTTTTACGAGATGGAACTCCAGCAGTCGCCATCTGCGTTTTACGATACTGTGGCTGCGTTGATGACCACCGATCATCAGGCAGTGGTCGATCAGCTCTCGATTGATCCCTATGAGCTGCAGCGAATCCGGAAGGTAGTTATCATAGGCTGTGGTACCAGCTATCACGCTGGCCTGGTAGGTCGTTACCTAATTGAACACCTCGCGCGTATTCCTGTTGAGGTCGATGTTGCCTCTGAGTATCGGTACCGAGATCCGATTCTCGATGCCGATACCTTGGTGGTCGGTATAAGTCAGTCTGGCGAGTCGCTAGAGACGATTACTGCGCTTCGTGAGTGTGTAGCGAGTGGCGCAAGGACCATCGCCATCACCAACGTCATTGGTAGTCAGCTCAGCCGGGTCGCCGACGGCGTGCTCTACACCCGTGCGGGACCAGAGATCTCCGTGGCGTCGACCAAAACCCACCTGGCCCAGGTGGGTGCGCTTGGTATGCTTGCAATCTACCTTGGCGAATTAAAGGGTGTCCTCTACCCCGATGAGGCCAGTCGACGCCGTCAGGAGTTGATAGCGATGGCTGAGCTGCTTCGGGCTACCCTTGATCGCCAATCGCAGTGGCGTGCTGGTATCGGCGACTACCTGAGCCGAGAGCACTTCTTCTTTATCGGCCGCAACCTTCTCTATCCTGTGGCGATGGAGGGAGCGCTAAAGATGAAGGAGCTCAGCTATATAGCGGCTGAGGCCTATCCTGCAGGTGAGCTCAAGCATGGACCCATCGCGATGTTGGACGAGCAAGCGGTCGTGGTCGCGCTCCTTGGAGACGATCGCCTCCACGAAAAGATGCTCGGCAACATAGAGGAGGTTCGGGCTAGAGGAGCTACCATTCTCGCCGTGGCTACTGATGGCGACGCAGGGCCCGACGAGCTTGCCGATATCGTGTTGAGGGTCCCGAAGTCCGAGGCGCTATGGTCTCCGCTGCTAATGGTCTTGCCGTTGCAGGTGATGGCTGGTTGGATGGCGCAGGCACGCGGCTATGATCTCGATAAGCCACGCAACTTGGCTAAGACCGTTACCGTAGAGTGAGCTGATTAAGCAGCCGTCGGAGTACATTGAGAGAGTGGTCGAGGCTAAAGTCATGGCGGACTGCTTTGGCATCTATCGCTGGTGGTGAACTCACAACGCACTCAATGGCCGCTGCGAAGGCGTTGGCGTCGGAGGGTTCAACCTTGATCGCCCCATAGGGGATTAGTTCTTCTAATCCTCCAAGTCCACTGATCAGAGTAGGGATGCCTAAGGCGAGCGATTCCAGCGGAACTAACCCTAGACCCTCTGGCAGGGTAGATGGTGCCACCACCCCGGCAGATGCCGTCATCCGTGCGGCTAGGTCAACGCTATCTGGGATACGTGGCTCTACTATGCATCGTGACGATGCTCGTATCCGGTCCATGAGCTCTAGATGTTCTTCGTTTGGCTCGAGCCAGGGGGCGAAGTTGGCCAAGAAGACCATGCGTATCGATGGGTCAGAGACCAGGTCCATTGCCTCAATAGTCTCGACCACACCTTTCTTATTGAGCAGCCGATTCGGGAACAGGAGCGGTCCGGTTGATCGTTGCCATGACGGTCCGACGCCAAAGGCGGGGTCAATAAAGGGAGGTAGAACTTCTGGAGGCGCTGTGAGCCCGAGGTAGTGCTGTGCGTGACTGGACAGGTACTTTGATACCGTCACGACGGTGACGTTGTCGGGTAGCGACACTGGCTTGGACAACTTGTGCTCTTCTGGGCTCCAGTCCGTCAGATTCCAAGCTTCAACGGTGTTGTGAAGAACGAGCAGGGTTGGCTGCAAAAGCTCGCGTGCCCATTCAGGTCGATTGTTGATCACCATAGCGTCACACTGAGAGGCCAACTCGGCAAGCGGCCGTCGGCTGATCGCAGTCGCCGGAGTCGAGTCGTCGAAACGGGTGTAGGACGAGGTGGTATAGGTGTCCGCGAGCCCTCTTGCCCATCCTGTCACCAGCCGTTCAAGACCGCCTGCGTTTGGGAGCAGTGGCGCCAACTCGGTGCCGACGAAACCTATCCGAGGCGACAAAGTCATGGCTCTAGCGTAGACTCGACCGCTGGCGATCTGCAGTCTATTTCGTTAGTTATTGACGATGGCTATACACTAAGAAGGGTTATGATTACTCCAGAACAGCGCCGCATCGACCCGAACTATCTCATCACGCTGGCGCTCGTCGCAGAGACCCACAACCTCTCAGACGCGGCAAAGGAGCTTGGGATCTCGCAACCGGGCGTCTCGCAACAGCTCAAGCATCTCTCTGATGCCGTTGGACAACGACTGCATCTCCGATCCGGTCACGGTGTCGAGCTCTCTGTCGCAGGAGAGGATCTTGCTCGTCGTGCGCGCGAGGTCTATCGCGCCTATCGGGGCGTCCTCGACTATGTCGATAGCGTCGCTAAGGGGAACGATGGACTTCTCTTGATCGCAGCCTCTAACACGGTCTCTGCCTATATTCTCCCGCGCTGGTTGGTACGCTATCGCACCAAGTACCCCGGTGTTGATCTTCGTACTCGCTCGCTCAATTCATCAGAGGTTACTGAGCTGGTGATCGCCGGTGAGTTCGAGGTTGGGGTCATCGAATCCCCCTCCGAAGAGCTACCTGAGCACATGCTCGAGATAGTGGTTGGAGGCGATCATCTCGTCTATGTGGTACGCCCAGAGCTGCTAGGAGCCTTGCCGAACCAGATGCTTGGCTGGGGAGAGGTCTCTAGGATCCCACTAATTCTCCGCGAGGCTGGTTCTGGTGTGCGGCGTGCGACTGAGCAGGCTCTGGCGTCGAGCGGGCTCTCTCCAAGGTTGGCGATTGAGTTGGCCGGTGGAGAGGCGGTAAAGGAGGCAATACTACAGGGGGTCGGGGGTGGGTTCCTCTCGTCATTAGCTGTCGTGCGAGAGATAGCATCCCAAGAGCTAGTACGAGTCGAGATCCGTGAACTTTCCCCGATCTCGCGTAGGTTTAGGATTATTTCGCGTGCTAGAGAGAGTCTCTCTACTCCAGCAGCACGGTTCGTGGAGACCGCCGAAACGGTGGGAGCACCGGAGGTCGAGTGAATATTCGGACCGGCATCGATGCCGTAGATCTGCCTCGTTTTCGACTCGCGCTTCAGCGAACTCCACAGATGAGCAGGCGTCTTTTCACCGACGATGAAGTCCAATCGGTGGCTGGCAGACCTGAAAGTTTGGCAGCTCGCTTCTGTGTCAAAGAGGCGACGATGAAGCTACTGGGAGTGGGTCTCGGTGCAGTCCGATTTCAAGAGATCGAGACCCTGCGCTTGGCCTCCGGTGCTCCGGTGCTCCGGCTATCTGGCACAGCAGCTCGGCTAGCTCGCGACTGTGGCTGCGTCGAGTTCGCGCTTAGCTTGACGCACACCAAGCTTCTCGCTATTGCTCACGTGGTAGCGCTAATCGAGGGGTGATCCTCGACGGCTAGGCTCATGGTCGGTGTCGATTTTGGAGGTCGTTGTCGTGGAGTCGGTAGTCACGATTGCAGAAGTCGCGAATTATGATCGTGAACTGGCTCGAAGAGGCGAGACCGGTGAGGTGATTGATCGTGTCGGGTTCGCGCTTGCTCAGACAGCGGTCTCCCTCCTAGGTGGTAGCTATGGTCGCCGAGTTCTGATCGTGGCGGGTCGCGGCAATAACGGCAACGACGGTCGGAGCATGGCGATACATCTCGGCTATCTGGGTGTAGCGGTGACGGTGGTAAAGCCTGAAGAGCTCGAGAGCGTGTTGATGGGCCCAAGCCCTGACTTGATAGTGGATGCGATGGTTGGAACTGGTCTTTCCCGTCCTTTTGATCCTCCAAAGTTTCCAGAGGGCATACCAGTGCTCTCGATCGATATTCCGTCGGGGGTCGGAGGGGATACAGGAGAGATTCTTGGCGGGGCCGTTCGTGCTGACTATACCGCTGTGATCGGTGGCTTTAAGTTTGGTCACCTATTCGCTCCCGGCCGCGACTACTCAGGGCAGCTGGTGCGTGTACTCCCCACGTTGGCCCCAGCAGTTTCACAGTGCCATATCGTCACCTCTCGTGACCTGGAAGCGGTGATGCCACAGCTGCCGTCAGATAGTCATAAGTGGTCTGCTAGCGTCATGGTCGTGGGAGGATCGCCAGGCATGCGAGGCGCAGCGAGTTTTGGCTCTGCTGGCGCTATGGCTGTCGGTGCTGGCATCGTGCACCTCGTCACCCGCGCAGAGCCCACAGAATGGCTCGAACATCCAGACGAAGTCGTGGTTGACCGGTTGGAGTCCTACTTTGCCGAGCCGGTAGTGGCTGCCTCACGTAGATTCCGGGCCATGGTGGTGGGTCCTGGTCTTGGTGGCTCACTCCAGATAGGCAACTTTGTCCGCCGCCTGTTGATAGATACTGACTGCCCGGTTGTACTCGATGCCGACGGATTGACCTGTTTTCGTGATGGCTCGAATCTCGCCCGAACACTGACTCGACGTCGAGCCTCCACAGTATTGACACCTCACCGTGGCGAGTTCGAGCGTGTTTTTGGCGCTATAGAGGGATCGCCGGTAGTCGCCTGCCGGCAGGCGGCGATCGATCTTGGCGCAGTGGTTCTACTGAAGGGATCTCCAACGATTATCGCTGATCCATCCGGGGCGGTTGCG
Organism: Ferrimicrobium acidiphilum DSM 19497; assembly: GCF_000949255.1. Lineage (NCBI taxonomy): Bacteria > Bacillati > Actinomycetota > Acidimicrobiia > Acidimicrobiales > Acidimicrobiaceae > Ferrimicrobium > Ferrimicrobium acidiphilum. The sequence continues at coordinate 89,790 of NZ_JXUW01000003.1, forward strand.
CTGTCGGCTGCCGGAACAGCAAAGCTGGCGAGCGCGGGTACCGGCGATGTGCTAGCAGGTGTTATAGCTGGTCTGCTTGCCCAAGGGATGTCGGCCTACGAGGCGGCGTGGGTCGGTGCCTATATGCACGGCGCGGCGGGCGCTGGCGTCTCAACCGGAAAGGTGACAGCCACCTCTTTGGTTGACGCCATCGCCCATTACTATGGGGGCCTCCACTGTGTTGCATCCGCTCAGGAACTGCTTCGGTGATTCCATCGTTGCACCGCCCAACCTACGTTGAAGTCGATCTCGCAGCGGTGCGCGATAACGTAGCTAGAGTTCACGCCTTTGCTCGAGCCAATGTCGGGTCGTCGGTCAAACTCGGTGCAGTTGTGAAGGCAGACGCCTATGGCCATGGTGCTATCAGGATCGCAGAGGCCGCCAGTGCCGCTGGAGCCGAAGTCTTCTTTGTGGCCACCTTCGACGAGGCGATGGCCCTTCGTGAGGGCATAGATGAGCCTGCCATCGTTATGTTAAGCGAGCCGGATCCCAGCATGTTGGGTGAGGTGATAAGGTATCGGATCACTCCAACTGTTCATACGATGACTACCCTTCGGTGCATGATCGATGTGGTCGACTCACTCTCTGGACGGGATCGTTCGCTCTATCACCCCTCACTGCAGCTCGAGATAGAGACCGGTCTTCGTCGCATGGGGAGTGATGCCTCCGCCGCGGTCGCGCTGGCACGGGGGGCGCGATCCGCTCGGATCGATGTGGCCGGCGTCTACTCACATTTTGCCAGGGCTGATGAGGGCGAGGAGGGTCGCGATAGTGTGATGAAACAGGTGAGATGTCTTAACGATGTCTACCGGCAGATCGTTGACCAACTAGACGCTCGACCTCTTCTCCATGTTGCCAACACCGCCGGCTTAGTCAACTATCCGCAGACAGGTTTCGATCTGGTTCGACTTGGGATTGGCATGTATGGTTACGGTGCACCGGAGCTATGCGTGCGACCGGCGCTTCGACTTGTAAGCCGGGTGGCCCGGATCCATGAGCTTCCAGGGGCTGGAGGTGTATCATATGGGCATCGCCAGCTGTTCCCAGAGGGGACGTCAATTGCGACGATTCCGATAGGGTACGCCGATGGCTACCGACGCGGGCTCTTTGAGGGTGGCGCTGAGGTTTTGATTCGAGGACAGCGTCATCGGTTGGCGGGCGTGGTTGCGATGGACTATGTTATGGTCGCCGTCGGTGATCCGACGGTCGAGGTCGGTGATGAGGTTGTGCTCATCGGCGATCAGGGGTCGGAGTCGATCGGTGCAGATGAACTCGCCTCACGACTCTCGACCATCAGCTACGAGATCCTGACCGGGATCAGCGTCCGTGTGCCTAGGAACTACCGTGGTTGACAATCTTGATCTGCTAATTAGGGATGCACAAGCCTGCCAGGCCTGCGCTCTCGCAGCGAGTCGTACCCAGGTGGTGGTTGGTGAGGGTTGCGTGCCTAGCGACTTGATGATCATTGGCGAAGGACCTGGTGCTCGTGAAGATGAACTTGGCCGTCCCTTCGTTGGTAGATCAGGAGGTCTACTCGATCGACTCATCGCGGAGGAGCTTGGACGCACTAGAGAGCAGATCTATATTGCCAATGTCGTGAAATGTCGCCCACCCAATAATCGCGACCCGAGGCCCGAGGAGATGGAGGCCTGTGCTTCGCTACTAGATCGCCAGTTGAAGTTGGTGGCTCCAAGAGTCGTACTTCTCCTGGAAAGGACTGCAGTTGGCCGCGTGTTGGGAACCAAAGTACCACTCGGCTCGTTGCGTGGGCGTCTCTACGATCTCGGTGGAGTGACGGTGATACCGACCTACCACCCAGCGTTTGCATTGCGAGGAGGAGCAGCCCGCCTCACGGAGATGCGGGTCGATTTTGCGAGGGTGCATCTGCTGCTCGAGGAGGGCCGGCCGTGAAGCTCAGCGTTGAGACTGCGGGGGCGATGTTCGAGCTGGGACACCGACTTGGATCTGCGCTGCAACCCGGCGACCTTGTATTGTTAACCGGTGAACTCGGTGCAGGGAAGACCACCTTTACCCAGGGAGTAGCTGATGGTCTTGGAATCCAACGATCGGTGACGTCACCAACTTTTGTCACCGTCAAGCCGTATTTGCTCGCCGGCGGTGGCGAGCTCTATCACGTTGATCTGTATCGAGTGGATGACCCTGACTACCTGTACGAACAGGGAATTCTCGAGGAGCTGGAGCGTGGTGCAATGGTAGTTGTTGAGTGGGCAGAGCGCTCACGACTGCTCGATGAGTATGAGCGACTGTTGGTGCGGATCCAACTAGAAGGGGAGAGGCGCCGGTTGGAGGTCGAGGCAACACCTGGATGGCAGGAGCGTTTACGATGGCTGCTTTGAACCCGGTGGTCACCATCTTGGTCGATTGCGCCACACGCCCTGGGCGTGTGCTTGCCCGCAGACATGGGGTAGACGCCAGCCGTGTAGTTGGCGATAGACCACTTGGGGAGCTTGCAGCTGCCGTCGCGGATCTAGCTGGCGATGAACCCATCGATCTGTTGGCACTTGTGACGGGGCCAGGGCCACTGCTGCCGCTTCGAAGTGCGGCGGCCTTTGTTCGTCTGTTGGCTTGGTCACAAGGGATAAGGGTGGTCAGCTTCCGTTCGATTGACCCAATAGCTGATCAGCTGGTTGGGCAGCTCGCCATCGGGCAACGTGGATTGATACTTGAGCCTATTGGTCGCAAGAAGATTCTCAGAGTAGAGGTTCGTCGAGGACAGGCACACCCGATCGAGCGTGCAAGCGTTGTCGCTGGGACCGATCTTGAGCTGGGACATGAAGATCTTGTCACCGGTCAACTGAGGGAGGAGGGCCGGATTCGAGGGGCAAGCATCCTCGATAAGGAGCTGCACTCAGACGCCGAGTTGCTCGATTTCGCCGTAGCTCTGTGGAGGCGGGGAGCGTTCACGGTGCCTAGTGAGCTTCGTGTCTGGTACGTGAAGGAGTCCGGAGTCCGGCGCGGTTTTGATGTCCGGTTGGCGGATGGTTCTATCGGTAGAGTTGGGCTCGAACAATGAAGATTCGCCTTACCCCAATGGCTGAGGAGCATCTCGAGGATGTTTTGCGGATCGAGCAGAAGATCTCTGGCATTCCTTGGAGCAGACGACTCTTCGAGGATGAGCTCGGCCGACGTGAGGATCGACGTTATCGGGTAGCTGTGGCAGAGGAGAATGATCAGCTTGTTGGCTACCTAGGAATGCTCTACATCGTCGACGAGGCCCATATCGCCACCGTGGGAGTCGATCCTGATCAATGGGGTCGCGGGGTGGCGACTCGATTGGTCCTCGACGCTCTCGAAGCGGCACACATGGAGAGGATCAAGGATTGCACGCTTGAGGTTCGATCACATAACGAACGCGCTAAAAGACTTTATCAACGGTTTGGTTTTGCTCCTGTAGCGTTGAGGCGTGGCTATTACCATGACAATGGAGAGGACGCCATCATTATGTGGCTCTACGATCTAGATGCTCCAACCGAGTTGGCTCGTCGTCGAGAGATTGCGGACGAACTCGATCAGGGAGGTTCTGCACGTGTCTAGCAACCACCATCCGACCTCCGGGCTGGCTTCGCATACGTCGGCTGGTTTTAAGCAGGAGTTCTCGGAGTCGCAGTTGGAACTCATAGACGCAGGCGTGATCATGGGGATCGAGACCTCATGCGACGAGACTGCAGTCGCCATACTGGCAGGAACTGATGTGGTTGCGTCTGTGATTCAATCACAGGTTGATATCCACGCATCCTTTGGCGGGGTCGTGCCTGAGCTGGCAGCGCGCGCTCATGATCAGGCGATTCTTGCTACGATCGAGGCGGCACTCGCCGAGGCCAAACTCAATCTTGGAGACCTCGACGCGATCGCTGTGACCAACGGACCTGGTCTTCCGGGGGCCCTGATGGTCGGTGTGGGGAGCGCTCAAGGATTGGCGTTAGGAGCACATCTTCCACTCTATCCAGTTGACCATATGGAGGGTCATCTTTTCGCAGCCGCGCTTGAGGGTCCGGTTGCACTTCCGGCTTTGGTCTTACTGGTCTCCGGTGGACATACGGAGATGATTGCCGTGGATGCGCCTGGGAGTTACCGACTTGTTGGAAGAACCAAGGATGATGCAGCTGGTGAGGCTTTTGACAAGGTGGCTCGACTGCTCGATCTTGGATACCCAGGTGGACCCGCTATCGAACGAGCGGTCCGTGACGCCCCGCCCCCGGCTATAGATTTCCCTAGAGGTCTGCGCAACGAGGGCCTCGACTTCTCGTTTTCGGGACTAAAGACTGCAGTGATGTCCTTCGTCAGAACCCACCCTGAGGTGGGAGTGACTGAGATCGCCGCTGCGTTCCAGGTGGCGGCGATCGACGCGTTGGTGATCAAGGTGGAACGTGCCTTGTCGCTTGACAGCTACGCGTCGGTTGTGATCGGAGGCGGTGTCGCCGCGAACGAACTGCTGAGAACTCGGATCGGGCAGGTAGCTGCCGGGCATGGAGTCATTGCTGCCATTCCTGCGAAGCGCTACTGCACCGATAACGGAGCTATGATTGCTGCCGCGGCCGCCTTTCACCGATCGATAGGCGATATGGGTGTGGTCTGTATCGACGCTGACCCGCAGCGCACACTCATAGATCTGGCATAAGATCACGACTCGATCCGACGCGAGCGTGTCCTGGTCGTCGTCTTCGCGCTTGTTCGGACGAATGTCTCGACCACTAGAAAACTTTGGCTTGTGGATGGAAGTTAGCACTCGAGGTATTAGAGTGCTAGTTGGCCAATAGGTGGCAAGTTAACTCAAACAAGGAGGCAAAGCAGAATGAATCTCCATCCCTTAGAGGATCGGATCGTGGTCCGTCCAGCAGAGTCCGAAGAGCGGACGGCATCTGGACTGGTGATTCCTGATACCGCCAAAGAGAAGCCCCAGCAGGGTCAGGTCCTTGCTGTTGGCCCAGGCAAGCGTGCAGAGTCGACTGGTGAGATCATCGCGCTCGATATCAACGTCGGCGATACGGTGGTGTATTCGAAGTATGGAGGAACCGAGATCACGGTTGACGGCGAGGATCTCTTGATTCTTAATGGCCGTGACGTACTCGCAAAGGTGGTTAAGTAATGCCGAAGATTTTACAGTTTGATGAGACAGCTCGTCGTTCGCTAGAGGCCGGTGTCAACAAGCTCGCAGACGCGGTGAAGGTGACACTCGGGCCAAAGGGCCGCAACGTAGTGCTCGCAAAGTCATTTGGAGCTCCGACCATCACCAATGATGGCGTCTCGATCGCTCGGGAAATTGAGCTCGAGGATCCGTACGAGAATATGGGTGCTCAGCTAGTCAAAGAGGTTGCAACCAAGACCAACGATGTCGCTGGTGATGGCACTACGACCGCTACTGTTCTCGCTCAGGCGATGATTCGAGAGGGGCTGCGTAACGTCGCCGCTGGGGCTAACCCAATGGCGCTCAAGCGTGGTATCGAGCAGGGAGTCGCCGCGGCTGTTGCGGCTATCTCAGCTCAGGCTAAGCCGATTGAGGGACAGAGCGACTTCACCCAAGTCGCCGCTATCTCTGCGGCCGATCAGGCGATCGGCGAGGTGTTGGCCGAGGCGATTGGTCGGGTAGGCAAGGATGGAACAGTAACTGTCGAGGAGTCGAATACCTTTGGTCTCGAACTCGAATTCACTGAGGGTATGCAGTTTGATAAGGGTTACCTCTCGCCGTACTTTGTTACCAATCCAGATCGCCAAGAGGCGATCCTCGAGAATCCTTACATCGTCTACTACTCCTCAAAGATCTCCTCAATTCAGCAACTTTTGCCGCTGCTCGAGAAGGTCATGCAGAGTGGACGACAGCTGTTGATCATCGCCGAGGATCTCGAGGGCGAGGCGCTGGCGACGCTTGTTGTTAACAAGATCCGTGGCACCTTTACCTCGGTAGCCGTAAAGGCTCCTGGATTTGGTGAGCGACGCAAGGCGATGCTCCAGGACATGGCAGTCCTAACTGGCGGTCAAGTTATCGCCGAAGAGGTTGGCCTAAAGCTTGAGAACGCGACCTTGGATCTCTTGGGCGAGGCTCGACGTGTCGAGGTCACCAAGGATGCGACCAAGATCATTGGTGGGTCTGGCGACAAGGCTGAGGTAGAGGGACGAATCGCTCAGATTCGACGTGAGATCGACGACACTGACTCCGACTGGGATCGCGAGAAGCTCCAGGAGCGGCTTGCCAAGCTCGCTGGTGGTGTAGCGGTTGTAAAGGTTGGCGCAGCGACTGAGGTTGAACTCAAGGAGAAGAAGCATCGTATAGAGGATGCACTCTCTGCAACTCGTGCCGCAATCGAAGAGGGAATTGTCGCCGGTGGTGGCACTGCTCTTCTTCGGGCGCGCAGCTCAGTCATCGAAGCAGCTGCCAAGCTCGAGGGTGACGAGGCGACCGGTGCTCGTCTGATCGCCAAGGCGCTCGAAGAGCCGCTGAAGTGGATTGCCTTTAACGCAGGACTCGAGGGCCCTGTGGCGGTCCAGACGGTTGAGCGCGAGAAGGGTAACGTTGGGCTGAACGCACGCACTGGGGTCTACGAGGACCTCGTGAAGGCGGGTGTGATCGACCCAGCGAAGGTTACACGCTCAGCTTTGCAGAATGCTGCCTCGATCGCCGCATTGTTGCTCACTACCGAGGCTCTCGTGGCCGACAAGCCCGAGCCGAAGGATTCCGGTGCCGCAGCAGCGGCCGCCGCTGCCGGCATGGGCGGCATGGGAGGCATGGGCGGGATGATGTAATTCATCCACCCTCTTTCTTTGCGGAAGGAACTACTCTGGCGAGTGTGAATCACACTCGCCAGAGTCATTTTTCGACTTCAATGAGATGCTTTGGGGTTGTTAAGGAGCATGTCTGTGTCTAGGGAGGTCGCTAGTGACGGTGGCACATGATCTGACCGGGTACCTGCAGGCGTTACCCAACGTCGATCTCCGCGTCCCATTGACCTTCGCCCACCTCGACTCTAGAGCTATCGCCACTCCCTCGGAGATTTTAGAACGGCTGCGAGATCGGTTGCTGGGGTTGCCAAGAATGGTCGGTGGCAATAGTGCTGCTGTTCTTCTTCTCCTCTATCCACGGGATGGGGAGATGATGGTGTTGATGACCAGACGTGCATCGTGGCTACGTAACCATCCTCGCGAGGTGTCCTTTCCGGGTGGAGCGGTCGAGCCTGGGGAGACATTGGCGGATGCGGCGTTGCGCGAGACCTTCGAGGAGGTCGGAATCCATCGATCCAACATCAAACTGCTCGGTCTTCTTGGATCAGGTGCGGTCCGTGGTAGTGGGAGGAGTTTCTCCGGAATCGTGGGCTATTGTGAGACGCCGCCGATCACTACCATGAATGCGGATGAGGTAGAGGCGGTACTGGAGGTGCCGTTGGGCCTGGTCTACACCCCGGACTACTTCTGTGAGTTCTGGTATAACAGAAGCTTTGGGTGGGGTCTTTTCCACTTTTTTGTTATGGTGCCCGATATCATTTGGGGTGCCTCAGCGCGTATGCTTGTCGAGTTACTTGCCCTACTTGAGTGACTACGGGCCGGTTGCTAGCGATGATCGACATAGAGCGTCTGGAGCAGGTATCCGAAGCTGTGTTCGCGATCGAAGAGAGTTCCTCGTGTTGTTCCGATGCCTTCGTGGTCTATGGTCGTCCGGGCAGAGAGACCGACCTCGGTGGTGTTAGGCCTAGACCGAAGGCCGATCTCCATAACCGTTGGCAGGAAGAGGAAGTGTTTGAAGTCGAGTTCTGAGCTTATTCCATTCGCCGAGTCCGCCACCAAAAGCACGGCCTCAAGCGGCTCCATTGGTTGGAGGTCGATTAGGTTGAGGCGGGGCCTCGCCCAGACGGTTGCTGGTCCCGGCTCCGTGAAACCACCCTCAAAGAAGGCCCAGTCGATAGAGGCTCCATACGGGAACGACGCGATCGAGCTGTCGGGGTACGAGACCTCGTCACTCGGCACCTGAAGGGTTGGCTCGACACGTGGGGCACGTTCTGCCTCTATCGCCAACCGCCAACTCCTAGCAGAGATAACTACTCGATTGTCGTCGCCATGTGCTCTGGTCTCGACGAGTTCGATGCGACGTCCCGGTCGAAGCGTAGTTGTGACGAAGGTGAGGGGTTTGAGTGGAACTTCGCCAAAGAAGTCGACATGGATCTGGCCAATTCGGCGATCTCGATCGGGTTGATGCCCGACGAGTTCGTGCACTGCGAGAGCTGACGGTGGCCCTCCGTGGCACGCCCCGGGGTTCCATGGCCCTTCGCTCGGTGGTAGTGGAAGATAGCGATGTTCATCGAGCTGGGTGAAGTAGCTGCCATGCTCAATAGAGGCGACCTTTTGCAGCTCGCTTTGACTGACGTTTTGTCTCTCTTCGATGGACTGAGGTGTGTCCGAATTATGCTGAATAAATGTCATACCAGAGTTCGAGTCTAGCGCTATCGTGCGTTCATCTAGTGGGGCCCAATTTTACTAGGCACGGGTAGATCTACACAGTGAGCAGGTATTCACGATTGAGCATGAGGCTAGAGAGTCGATGGCTATCATCGCACGATATGTATTCCCAGGTAGGCAAGGATGGTTGCTGCCACCACGGTGCCCACCATGTTGAGACTGCCAAGCGCCAATGATTCGGCACCGACCAGGGAGAGAGTCTCAAAGGTGAGGGTGGAGAAGGTGGTGTAGGCGCCGATGAAACCATCTCCTATCGCGACAACCGCGTCGGTGGAGAGTAGGTTGCGAGTCGCCAGCCCAGTGACCATACCCAGAACCAGAGCGCCGCTAAGGTTGATCATGAGGGTTCCAACCGGGAAGTCGGTTGCGAGCCGCGTCATGATGGCGCGATCGACCACATAACGGGTGATGGCGCCAAGGGCGCCAAAGACGGCGACGAGGAACCAGTCCATCTATTAGCCGATATGGTCCACGCTGACTGGAAGGCGCAAGGTAGCAGCCCTGACTCCAGCCGTGCTTAGTGTGCTTACCAAGTGGTTCAGCTTATCAGAGGTGTCCGAGATAAAGATCGCTACACCCTCGTCATCGGTCATCGAGAGAAGCGTCTGATGATGGAGACGATGGTGGATCCCGTACCCATCGATGGCTCGAAAGGCAGAAGCTCCAGCCAAACCTTGATCGAGGGCTTGGCGGATTATGAAGTCAACGGCTGAGTGGTGATGTACCCGGTCCGACTCATTGACGAAGATCACTAGCAGTTCTGCGTCCATTTACCTATCCTCTCGCCTAACTCGCGAGCGACTCTTTGCGCAGGTACCATCCACGACCGATTATTCGCCCGGCGATGGCCGCAAGAACGCCCACGGCTATCGTAGCACTCGCGTAGAAAATTGCACTTGCAAAACCCAGCCGCGCGATCTGCTCGGCGAGCGAGACCGCCAGTGTGGAGAGAGTCGTGAGACCGCCACAGAAGCCAGTGGCTAGAAACATCCTGAGAAAAGGCCCAGACCTGAGCGAGACGAGTGGGAGTAGAGTCAGCGTGATTCCGATGATAAAGGCCCCGGTGACGTTGGCGACGAAGATGCCCATTGGGAAGCGTAGTGACGTTCCCAGATGGATCTCTAACCAGTAGCGGAGAAGTGTTCCAAGAGCTCCTCCAACGGCAATCGGCGTTAGTCGTGTGAGCGGTCTCATGTGGGCGCCGGATCGTTGGCGTAGTGGGCGATCGTGAGCTGTTCAAGTAGTTTACGAAGGATAGCCAGCTCGCTCGTTCGAACCGTGGAGGAGAGGTTTCCGTCTTTGATAAGCGTCTGAGTGATCCGTACCGCCGCGATCTCTTTACGTGGGTGTGCAGGAGTTGTTGTGATGATGGCAAGTTCGTAGGTGACGAGCGGGTACTGCGCACTGCCAGGCAAGCTCGGCTGACCACTGCCGTTGTCGACAGCTAAAGGCGGAGTGGTCGGAGGGGTGAGCGAGACGTCTAGGCAGCCAGGCGTAGTCGTGCAGTGGGCAGCGTCGGTGGCCCCATAGCTCGTCGGTTGGACTGAAAGTTCATGGTCTATGATCGAGGCGCGTTGTCCGGTTGTAGGGAATGAGTTGATAGTGAGGCTCAGATTCGGTAGGACTATGTGAGGATTAGCTGCGGCGATCAAGGAGTTGTCCCAGTTGGTGATGGACCCTTCAAGGATCCCGACGAGTACGGCACTGGTAAGGGTGATGGCTTGCGACTTTCCCAGATTGGCGGAGAGGTAGAGTGTGCTGGTTGAGATCGGAACTCGCTTGATACCCCCCAGCTGACCAAGGAGGGTGGTGCCGGGGTTAACCGAGAATAGATACAAGTTGGCCGCGGCAGTGAGGCTAGCAAGGTCCATGCTTTGGGGAGTAGGGTAGGTCGCTCGGGCGACTAGGTGCGGGTAGTTAGCCGTCAGACCCGATAGTGCAGATGAAAAAGTTTGCCGCAGCGGTGTCGCAGCCATGGTGGTAAAGATGACACCGTTCAATGAGACCGGAGAGAGCTTTGATGCACTCGGACTAGGGGTGGAGGTTACGCCAGTTGTAGCTGTCGAGCCGGTACCACATCCCGCGAGCAAGCTTGGGGCCAGTGCGGCGAGCACGCCCAGGCTGAGTCGTCTTAGGTGCATTCGTATGTAGAACCTCCATGCAGGTAGTAGCTACTAGACTCTGTGATTCTAACGGTTGAGCAAGATCCGTGGATCCCGAATGAGTCGGCGGCGTAGTTTCTGTTATGGTGAAGACAAAGGTCACGACGGTGATCAGATCGCTGTGGCGTTGGTTGTAGTGCCGAGTGCCGATTCTTAGAGGTAGTTCGTGGCCTGTGTAGATGGTTGGCGGTCGGTTTGATGACCAGGGAGTGTGTCCCGGTTGATGACCGCGGTTGTGTTTTATGTTCGTCGGTCGAATGGAGGAAGTTTTGGCTGAAATTGAAATTGGAATTGGCAAGTCGGGTCGGCGCGCCTACGGCTTCGATGATATCGCCATCGTCCCGTCTCGCAGGACACGAGACCCTGAGGACGTCGACATCTCATGGGAGATCGATGCGTTTCGTTTCGAGCTCCCCTTCCTCGCCTCGGCGATGGACGGAGTGGTATCACCGGCTACGGCCATAGAGATTGGACGTCTCGGTGGAGTCGGGGTTTTGAATCTCGAAGGACTTTGGACTCGCTATGAGGATCCTGATCCCATCTTCGCTGAAATTGCCTCACTTCCTAGTGAAAAGGCTACTGCTAGGATGCAGGAGGTCTATCAGGAGCCGATCAAGGAGTCGTTGGTTACCGAGCGAATCCGTCAGATAAAGGCTGAAGGCGTCGTCGTGGCAGCGTCGGTCACGCCGCAGCGCACGCAACCGTTGTTGCGGTCGATTCTGGCGGGTGAGCTGGATATCCTGGTTATTCAAGGAACAGTTGTGTCCGCAGAGCATGTATCGCGCTCCGATGAACCACTCAATTTGAAAAAATTCATCCGAGAACTTGAGATCCCAGTGATCGTCGGAGGTTGTGCCTCTTACCAGGCTGCGTTGCATCTGATGCGTACCGGCGCCGTTGGCGTGTTGGTTGGAGTTGGTCCTGGTAATGCGTGCACAACACGGGCTGTTCTCGGGCTTGGTGTTCCTCAGGCGACGGCGATAGCTGATGCTGCTGCAGCGCGGATGCGCCATCTTGACGAGACCGGAGTCTACGTGCACGTTATCGCCGATGGTGGTATGTCAAAGGGCGGCGATGTCTCTAAGGCCATCGCGGTTGGTGCTGACGCTGTGATGATGGGCTCTCCTCTGGCTGCGGCGTATGAAGCTCCTGGTCGTGGCTTCCACTGGGGGATGGCAACCTTCCATCCAACCTTGCCACGTGGAACACGCGTGCGAACTGACACACGCGGATCGCTGAAGGAGATCCTCGTCGGACCGGCTCACGAGAACGACGGACGTATGAATCTTTTTGGCGCACTGCGGACATCGATGGCTACCTGTGGGTATGAGACGATCAAGGAGTTCCAGAAGGCAGAGGTCATGGTGGCCCCGGCGCTTCAGACGGAAGGAAAGGCACTCCAGCAGGCGCAGCACGTCGGCATGGGCCACTAGTGGAGAGTTCTCGCGAATCCCCGGTAATCGTCGTTGACTTTGGTGCCCAGTATGCCCAGCTGATCGCTCGCCGGGTTCGCGAGCTGCATGTGTACTCCGAGATAGTGAGTCATACTGTCACTGCTAATGAGCTTCGCGAGCGTGGGGCACGTGCGATAATCCTTTCGGGTGGTCCAAAGTCAGTCTGGGTGGAGGGTGCTCCGACTCTCGACGCAGAGATCTTTACGATGGGACTACCGATTCTTGGTATCTGTTATGGAGCCCAGCTCATGGCGCAGAGTCTCGGAGGACGTGTGGAACGTACTCGAGCAGGAGAGTATGGCCGCACAACCATACAGAGGTGTTCAGAAAACGGAGTCCTTCTTGAGGCGCTACCGGACACCTTTGAATCATGGATGAGCCACCAAGATACCATGGTTCTACCGCCGGAGGGTGCGGCCGTTACAGCATCAACTGCCCAGTCGGCGGTGGCTTGTTTCGAGGATCGTGAGCGTGAGCGCTTCGGTGTGCAGTTTCACCCAGAGGTTTCGCATGGGGAGTTTGGTCGCGAAGTGCTGCACAACTTTCTTTTTCGTGCTGCCGGCCTCGAACCGAAATGGACGAACTTCTCGATCATCGAGGAGTCGATTGCTCAAATTCGAGAGCAGGTTGGTGAGCGTAATGTGCTTTGCGCGCTCTCAGGGGGAGTGGACTCTACCGTGGCTGCGGTGCTGACTCATGAGGCTGTTGGCGATCAACTTACCTGCGTCTTCGTTGATACCGGACTCCTGCGAGAGGGTGAGGCAGATCAAGTCGTGACCCTCTTCTCCTCCCAGTTTCATATCAAGTTGGTGGTAGTCGAAGCAGCAGAGCGTTTTCTTTCAGCACTAGCTGGTGTACTCGATCCAGAGATCAAACGCAAGATCATTGGGAATCTCTTCATTCGAACCTTCGAGGAGGCGGCACTAGGGATCGACGCCGGTGGCTTTTTGGTGCAGGGGACACTTTACCCTGACGTAATAGAATCTGGCAGTGGTTCGGCGGCGCTTATCAAGAGTCACCATAACGTTGGTGGGCTGCCTGAAGACATGTCATTTGCCCTTGTCGAACCGCTGCGTTTCCTCTTCAAAGATGAGGTTCGGGCTGTCGGGGTTGAGCTGGGAATTCCTGAAGAGGTGGTATGGAGACAGCCGTTCCCTGGGCCTGGACTTGCCGTGCGAGTCGTTGGTGAGGTGACCCAAGAGTCGGTTGGTCGGGTTCGCGAGGCAGATCGCATTGTCCGCGAAGAGATACTTCGTGCTGGCCTTGGTCGGTCGATGTGGCAGTACTTTGCGGTCCTTGCCCCCTCATTGCGTAGCGTTGGGGTCTCAGGTGACGAGCGAACCTATGATGCGCCGATTATCGTGCGCGCGGTTGACTCCGACGATGCCATGACGGCTGATTGGGCTCGCATCCCTTACGAAGTTTTGGATGTGATTGCGCATCGAATCGTCGGTGAGGTGAATGGCGTCAACCGAGTGGTCTATGACATCACCTCCAAGCCTCCAGGAACGATTGAGTGGGAGTAGCTGGGTGGCTGAGGCTGATCAGCATATCCTCGAGGGTCTGAACGAGCGTCAGATAGAGGCTGTTTCTACTCTCGAAGGACCGGTGCTGGTCGTGGCCGGTGCTGGTTCTGGAAAGACGAGAGTTCTCACCCGTCGCATAGCTTATCTGCTTGAGCAGGGGGTGAATCCTAGCGAGATTTTAGCGATCACGTTCACCAATAAGGCAGCACGTGAAATGGTCGAGAGAGTGCACCACCTGGTCGGCGTAGAGGCGGCCAAGGCGCTATGGATCTCCACCTTTCACTCCGCATGCAGTCGTATTCTGCGAGTCCACCCCGAACTTGGTCGACTCCGGTCAGGATTTACGATCTACGACGCCGACGATGCCCGTCGGTTGGTAGAGCGCTCCATTCGTGCGCTTGAGCTCGATACAAAGCGTTTCCCGACACGTGCGGTGATGGCCAAGATCAGCTCTGCGAAGGCTGACCTTATTACTCCTCGTGAGATGGCTTTGGATGCTCATGGAGCATACGATCGCTTGGTTGCCACTGTGTATGAAGCCTATGAAGCAGCGCTGATCGCTAACAACGCAGTGGATTTCGACAACCTCGTTAACTCAGTAGTCACTGGACTCCGTGAGCACGCTGGAGTTCGTGAGTACTATCAGCGTCGGTTCCGGTATCTACTGGTAGATGAGTATCAGGACACCAACCGGGCCCAAAATGAACTAATAGGCCTGTTGGCTGAGCCCGAGAACAATATATTTGTTGTGGGCGACTCCGATCAGTCGATCTACGGGTTCCGTGGAGCAGATCTTGGCAACATCATCGGCTTTGCAAATAGGCTCCCCACCACCCGGACGATTGCACTCGAACAGAATTATCGCTCCACTAACGCTATTCTTGAGCTCGCCAACACCTTGATCACGCGTAACGCCGTCCGACACGATAAGACGCTATGGTCGGAGCTCGGCCAAGGTGTGTCCCCACTCTACTTCAAGGCCCAGGACGACCGTCAAGAGGCGGAGTTCGTCGTCTCTCAGGCTCTGACCGTTTTGAGCGATGGCTACTCTCTTCGTGATGTTGCCGTCATCTATCGCACCAATGCCCAGAGCCGGGTTCTCGAGGAGGAGCTCTCCAAGGCTGGCGTTCCCTATCGGGTGGTAGGCGGAGTTCGCTTCTATGATCGTCGGGAGATACGTGACATGCTCGCATATCTCCGGATTCTTGTGAATCCAGATGACGACGTAGCACTTTCCCGGGTGATCAACACACCGCATCGCGGTATCGGTGCCGGTACGCAGGAGCAACTGGCGAGCGCGGCTCGCACACGCAACGTCTCAATGTTGCACGCGCTTGAACTGTTCTCCACTGAAGAGCTCGGACTTTCTTCGAGAGCGGCAAAGGCGCTTACTCATTTTGTCGAGATGATTGACTATCTGCGCGAACTGATCCACGAGGAGGCTCCTGCCCCGGTAGTGCTGGACGAGGTGATGACTAGGACCGAGTATCTGGAGATGATCAATGAGGAGGATCCACTTACCGCAGAGGGTCGATTAGAAAACCTGGCTGAGTTGCGACGAGTAGCTGCAGAGGCCGACTCGTTGGAGGCGTTTCTTGAGCAGACGGCACTGTTTAGCGCCATCGACGCTGAACTCGATGACTCGAGCATGACCTTGATGACTGTGCACATGGCTAAAGGGCTTGAATTCCCAATCGTTTTTGTCGTGGGTCTCGAGGAGGGCATTTTCCCTCATATGAGATCGCTCACTACACCTGCCGAGATCGAGGAGGAGCGTAGATTGCTCTATGTTGCTGTCACTCGTGCTAAGCAGCGACTCTTGCTCTCCTCGGCACGTCGACGGAGCTTCCAGGGAAATGTCATCTACAACCCTGAGAGTCGGTTCATAGGTGACTTGCCAGAGGGAGTCTATCGCCGCCAGGAGTCACTCGATTATCAGCCGATGCCCGAGCATGAGAGCACTAAGAAAAGGGCGAATGAGCCCGCGCCCTATCGTGTAGGTGACAGGGTATTCCATACGCGTTACGGTGAGGGTGAGGTGCGAGCCATTCGTGAACGCTCAGTCGATCGCGAGGTGGTGGTCTACTTTGACGCTGCTGGCGAGCGTGTCTTCTTTGGATCTATGACCAAACTCAAACTGGTCTAACGCCGGAGCATATGTAGCACCGGATGATCTCGTGAGCGCGAGAACAGTCGTCACCCAATGTTATCGATGGAGGCGATAGCGCTTGGCTCAAGTCAGGGATCGCGATCCACGGCGAGCAAGGTTCAAGGCTCCTTCAAAGAGAGGATGATGGTTTGTCGCTATCGAGTCTTTATCTAGATAAGACTGCTTTACTCGCGTGTAAAGGGTATGCCTGCTGGATGGAACAGACCGCCGAGGCTAGCTAGTTAGTTGTGGTTACCGCGAAGGAGCTAGCGAGTTGGTCGAGACCGACAAAACCCAATTCGAGTGCCTGATGATGAAAGCGCTTAAGGTCAAATGCTGCACCCTCTCTTCGCCGCACCTGTTCACGAATTGAGAGCCAAGCTCGTTCACCAAGCTTGTAGCTGGTGGCCTGGGCGGGCCAACCAAGATAGCGGTCGATCTCAGATGTGGCAAAAATGAGATCGATGCCTGCTATGCGCTGGAGGAAGTCAACCGCTGTCTCTCGAGTCCAGTGGTCGGGCGCCTCGGCAACAACGCCATTTGGTACCTCAAAGTGGTGATGTAAGCCAATATCAATGACTACTCTGGCTGCTCGAAAGGCTTGCGAGGCTAGCATGCCCAGGCGGTAAGCGGCCTCTTCGAAGAAGCCAAGCTCGTCCATCAGTCGCTCGGCATAGAGTGCCCAACCTTCGATATGGCCGGAGTTCCCGCCAAGGGTTCGCTGGAAGGCGTTGAGGCGGTCGCCAAGCCAGGTCGCGTAGCCGATCTGGAGGTGGTGACCCGGGACTCCTTCGTGGTACACGGTACTGAGCTCATGCCAGAGCGGGAAAACTGTCTTTCCTTGGGTCGGGTACCAGGTCCTTCCTGGTCGTGATAGGTCCATCGAGGGTGGGGTATAGTACATGGCCGCAGCACCGCCGGCAGGTGCTAACATCGCCTCAACTCGCTGGATGGTTACCGGTATATCGAAATGTACTCCATTTAAGACGGCCATTGAGCCATCGAGCACCTGTTGATTCCAGAGTCGGAACGCCTCTGCTCCTTGGATTACTAGTGAAGGATCTTGCTCGAGATGAGCGATCACAGCAGCTATACCCGCTCCAGGGAGGATCTTCTCGGCTTCGAGTTCCATCTCGTGACGAATGCGACCGAGTTCCTCAAAGCCCCAGGCGTAGGAGTCCTGCGGGTCAAAGGTTGCCCCATTAAAGAGTTGGCAATAGAGACTCCAACGATCAGGACCCACGCCGTCGATGGTCGACGTTTTCGGAAGATACTCCTGTTCAAAGAAGGTGGCAAGATCTAAATAGGCAGCTGCTGCCTCTTGACAGGCTCTCTCTAAAAAATCCCCGATCTGTGGATGGTGGAGGTTTTGAGAAGCGATGAGCTCATCGAAGTACGAAGGACCTCCTGGTGTGCCGGTCTTTCTCGCCAATCGTGCGGCTTGGAGCACTTGACGCTGCGAGGCTACCTGCCTCTTCTCGAGACCCAAGCGTAGGCTCTGTTGGTAGCCCGACAAAGCATGAGGTACCCTTCGAAGTCGTTCGGCAATCGTCTCCCAGTCCTCGTTAGTTGCCCGAGGCATCAGGTCGATAGCCTGTTTTATCTGGTGCTGAGGAGAGGCGATCACGTTGACGTCAGCCATCCACTCACCGGCATCATGAAGAGCGAGTCGTGTGCGTAGCCGCTCTATCATCAGCTCCTTACTGATCGCCTCCGTAGCGGTAGGTGCGATCGTCTCCGCAGCCTTCAATGTGGCTCGGTCAAGATCTGCTCTTGCCGTGATTCCGTCGGCTGAGTAGTCGGGGAGCCCTGCAGGGTCATCACCCGCACCTAATTCGGTGCCGACTATCGGGTCTAGCTCTACCAATCGTGCTAGGTAGTCGTCCGCGAGCTCGTTGATGGATCGAGTCATATCTGCCTCCTTGGAGATGATGCCATCTGCTCTGACGCTAGCTGGCGGTCACGCTCCTCGCTGTCGTTCGTTGTCGAGTGAGTGAACCTGGTTCTCGGGGGACCACAGTCTTGGTCGTCATCACTCAGCAGCCCGTCTAAAGTTCAGTCGAGTCCCGATTTCCGGTGACCCATTTTTGAGTTTGGAGCCGGTGGTCGGGCTCGAACCGACGACCTGACGATTACAAATCGCCTGCGCTACCAGCTGCGCCACACCGGCCGACATCAGCTAGAGCCTATCGGGTAAACCAAGGTGATTAGGCGTTCTGGTTGCCGAGTTATTGGTCGTCGACCCTCTAACTCCTAGTCATCTCCCGAATCGAGCGGTTCGCGTTACTAACGGCACCCTTGAGACGCTAGGAGAACTCAAGTATCCACATCTTTTCTGACTCTTCTAAACAACTCGCATGCTTTGCGGACAAGAATCATGATGTTGAGGGCGTCGCCAATTCAGCCCCTCATAGTGATGTCAGATTGGTCAAGCGCACCGGTTCGCGCCCGATGCTTGTGGCCAGTTCTTGTATCCGGGGTTTGTCTGTCGCTGAGGTTCAGTGCTGTCCTACTCGAGTGGTATTGGGATTAGATCCTTCCTCCGTTGTGTGGGCACCTCCCGAATCTAACTGTCGGAGTGTCAACGGAGCGGGTCAGAAATGGACAGGTAGCAATCGCGAACTTGAAGATCCATCACTCTTGGGACGCCCTCAGTGTGTTCAGAGCTCATGATGACATGTACTGGGACCACCACTTCGTAATGCCCAGGTGAGAGCAGGAAGGACACACTCGGCCCAAGGTCGGCAGTTCCGACGATGAAGCTTAGCTCTCCCACGGCACCCGGTTCTAACTTCATATGCTGCAGTGATGCAGCTATCTTCCCAGCATGACCCCCAAGAGCGACTGACCCGCCGGGTTCAGATAGCCAACCCACGGGTGCCGAGGCATCGAAAAGCAGACATGTATTGCCCATATTCTCAATAGGGTGCGGCTCCCGTAGAGGGACATCATGCGGCCAGCGGGATTGTCCCATGCGCAAAGCGAGCCTCGTGCACTCGGTGCCGTTCCTTGTCGAGATGGAACCTCCAGTACTCGTCGAAGTCGCCGTTGCTGCGTAAGGCGCGTAGCTTCAAGATCGCCTCCGCTCCGTTGAGTCCCCAACGTGCACCGGTCAAATCGAGGCGATCCTTCACGAGATGGCGACACGCACCTTCGATCACTCCAGAGGCGATCGGCCAGCCTTCTTCGAGCGCTTGGCGGTAGTTGAGGTAATCCCGCTTGGCAAGTAGGTAGTTAGCGCAACGGTCAGCGTTCTCCCTAGAACGGGGATCGAGACCGAGACAAGTGGCCTTGCGCCGGATCGAGGCCGCGACCGTTGATGCCTGCCCTCGTAGTACTGAGAGTGCCTTCTCAGCGACCCACGCTTCTGCGGCAGAGTCACCTTCGGAGAAGAGGACCAGATGTACTCGAGCACGTGGATAAAGTCACAGACGATGCTCACCTTGACCCCACGGGTCTTTGCCTCTGCATTGATACAGTCAATCTGGTGCTTCGCACCGTCGACGAGAGCGATCCAAGTGCGCCGATGCTCTGGGTCACGACGATGTGCCTCGTCGAAGACCGCTGAGATAACGCTCGCAGTGTTATCGACCACGCTGGCTGTGAGCCACTTGTTGGCCGCCTTGGGTGCCGGGGCTCTCTCTGTGTCGGTCTCACGTCCGATAATGTCGCTAGGAGTACGGATAACCGGCGTCACATCATAGACAGCGCCAACCTCAGCCATACGTTTCCTGTTGTGCTTCTCCCCTCTGGAGAGCCTCGTCTTCAACTTTGCAGTGGCTTTCCCGGCCGCCTTTGCAGTAGCTGGCCGCAGGGCATCGGGTCTCATGACGATCCCCTTGCCGTCTACGGAGAGGACGAGGACCTCTCCTTGGTTGCCCTGCATGCGAGGTATATTCTCATAGAAGGCCTCGAAATCGACGACAGAACGAGCCGCCAACAGCTCCACCTGACGCTTTGCGCATCCGACACCGGTGATACGTCGAATCGCCTCGGTCGCCTCCTCGAAGCTCCCCCTTGCCGACTCTATAGCCGAGAGCTCACGCAGCCCGTGAGAATGTAGCTCCTCTGGCAGGTTCAAGGTCGCATCGCCTAGGTAGAGGTTGTCCTTACCTCGCCGACGATAGGCAAGGCGGGTGACTGAGACTTAGTGCGAAGATCGTCTGGAGCGATCGGGTATGGCCGGCCTCGACGCTCGTGTGCCTGTCTGCCTCTGCGTCGATGACATCGACGAGTCGTTCCTCGCGCGAGCTACGCAGGTCCAGGTGGTCTTGATAGAGCTGGCGGACCAGCTCACGGACATCAACGCTCAACTTCGTCTCGAGCTCCCAGTGAGTGAGGCTGCTCGCTGTCTCTCCTCCCATGAAGGAGCACGCCTGCTCGAAGCGAGAGCGACTCGCGCTGAAGGCATCATTGGTAGAGCTAGTCGGCATGGGATCTCCTCCTGATCGGTTGCCCTACAGCGTATAGGCTGTAGGATTGGAGATGGACAGCCGAGATGCCCACTCATGAGGAGACGATGCGATGAGCAAGCCAACACAAACGCCGCCGTTCGCCGCAACGCGCAAGGCAATAGCCGAGGCCCTGGCTGAGATCGACGGGCTATTGCCCGGATCGGTAGTCGTGCGTTACATGCGCTGTGGTAAGGCTGGCTGTGGTTGTAAGGCCGACCCGCCTGTGCTGCACGGTCCCTACATCCAGTGGACCCGAACAGTTCAGGGTAAGACCGTCACGAGATACCTGAGCCAAGAGCAGCTTGAGCGCTACCGGCCGTGGTTCGACAATGCCCACCGACTCAAGGATCTCGTCACTAAGCTCGAGATCGCCTCGCTACAGGCGCTCGAGACGGTGGAGACCTCGACATCACCTCGGAGACCTCGACACACCGAGGGTTAACTCAGCTCGGCTTCCGATTCCTCCCTTCACAGAGCCTCGCACTTGGCGTCCCTCAGCACTGCCAGGCTATGATACCCAGCTCCAAGCCATGATTAGTGGTGTGGTATCAACCCTCCAGAAGAGCTGCACCCATATGTAATAGACAGCAAGGGGTCTGATGGCTAGGGCCTTCTGCCCAAGACACGCTTACACAGCAAGAACACCACATAGCCTACGATCCCAACCATCGCGATAGGAACCAAAACGATTAGCGGACTGGATGAGCTCAAAATATCTGATACTATCACACCAAATTCCATTCAAGGGCATAGTCGAGTTAGGACTGCACACCGCCTGAGCAAGTCGTGGGATTTGACCAGGCACCATTTCCGTACATATTGAAGTCTATCTGCGCACCAAGCTGGTCAACTGTCTCACCACCCACAGATTGGGTAAAGAATCCACTTACTTGGGCGGTAGAGTGCCATGTATTAACTAAAGGGGTGGATGTCCTAAAGGATGATCCGTTATAGGTTATAGTTCCCAAAGCCCATCCTGTGACGTCCTCATGGTTGTTTGGAACACTTACTTGGGTCACAACCGATCCATTCGCAGAGAACCCCAGATAGCTACTGAAGGTGACGACGGTGAACCCGTAGATATCTTTCCAGATACATCCACCATTCATTACTGGATCTCCAGGTATATCCGAGGTATCGGACGGGACTGTTGGATTAGCACTGACGGTGACAGGAGTAGATACTAGTAGGTCTTTAACTTGACTAGGGAGATTCGGGAGAGCTGCCAACCGCTTTGCAAGAGCGTAATTATCCAGGAAGGTCCCGTGTCCCGGCAACAGAGCGTATGAGTAGGGAGCTACGTTCAACATCTTTTCAAACGTAGGGAGATGAGAAGCCAAGGATTGTGAATTGAGCCCTGTCACATCTTGCGCAAACGCTACACCTGAAGTCATTCCAACCCCTACCGCTAGAACTCCGAGCCCGAGTGTCAACTGACGCGCTAGCATGCCTACCTTCATCATTACCCCCTTGTGGTGATCATCATCATCAAACGTTTTGTCTGATACAAGCAACAACCTAACACATCGTGGCGAAGATTTCACGACACTTTTAGAAAGTATCGAAAATATATCGTCTATCATGGTTCTTGGCGCGTTGTCGACCGAACTTTCGAAACTCGTTCCGAATGTATGTCTGTCTCATAGACATTTGCTGGTTTGGGAGGGTTATCCACAGGGAGTGATTTGCATGTTAGTAGGTCAGTGGGGGTGAGTTGATGTCTGGCGCTGCATATAGTGCCCCTGATAATTTATTTGGGTGCGGCTCCCGTAGAGGGACATCATGCGGCCAGCGGGATTGTCCCATGCGCAAAGCGAGCCTCGTGCACTCGGTGCCGTTCCTTGTCGAGATGGAACCTCCAGTACTCGTCGAAGTCGCCGTTGCTGCGTAAGGCGCGTAGCTTCAAGATCGCCTCCGCTCCGTTGAGTCCCCAACGTGCACCGGTCAAATCGAGGCGATCCTTCACGAGATGGCGACACGCACCTTCGATCACTCCAGAGGCGATCGGCCAGCCTTCTTCGAGCGCTTGGCGGTAGTTGAGGTAATCCCGCTTGGCAAGTAGGTAGTTAGCGCAACGGTCAGCGTTCTCCCTAGAACGGGGATCGAGACCGAGACAAGTGGCCTTGCGCCGGATCGAGGCCGCGACCGTTGATGCCTGCCCTCGTAGTACTGAGAGTGCCTTCTCAGCGACCCACGCTTCTGCGGCAGAGTCACCTTCGGAGAAGAGGACCAGATGTACTCGAGCACGTGGATAAAGTCACAGACGATGCTCACCTTGACCCCACGGGTCTTTGCCTCTGCATTGATACAGTCAATCTGGTGCTTCGCACCGTCGACGAGAGCGATCCAAGTGCGCCGATGCTCTGGGTCACGACGATGTGCCTCGTCGAAGACCGCTGAGATAACGCTCGCAGTGTTATCGACCACGCTGGCTGTGAGCCACTTGTTGGCCGCCTTGGGTGCCGGGGCTCTCTCTGTGTCGGTCTCACGTCCGATAATGTCGCTAGGAGTACGGATAACCGGCGTCACATCATAGACAGCGCCAACCTCAGCCATACGTTTCCTGTTGTGCTTCTCCCCTCTGGAGAGCCTCGTCTTCAACTTTGCAGTGGCTTTCCCGGCCGCCTTTGCAGTAGCTGGCCGCAGGGCATCGGGTCTCATGACGATCCCCTTGCCGTCTACGGAGAGGACGAGGACCTCTCCTTGGTTGCCCTGCATGCGAGGTATATTCTCATAGAAGGCCTCGAAATCGACGACAGAACGAGCCGCCAACAGCTCCACCTGACGTTTGCGTATTCTCGCTGAAGTTTGCCACCCATTCTCGCTGAAATCTGCCACCTGTTCTCGCTGAAGTTTGCCACCCCCTAGAGGGCGCGAGAAGGACTCAGGAACAATGGATGCAAAGAGGCCGTGGCATCCTTATGTGGTGACTGAAAACCAACCACCCAAAGGTGCCACATGCCCAATAGGAGGATACCAATGAGAAAGATCGAAGAGGTACTGCGCCTCAGTGCGCAGGACAAGAGTGCCAGGGTAATCAGCCGGGAGACGGGAGTATCTCGGCCAAGCGTGGCTACGTATCTAGAGAAGGCAGCAGAGCACGAGATCGGCTGGCCACTTCCAGCGGGCATGGATGCGAAGAGCTTGGAGCAGTTGTTGTTCGCCGCGGTTGAGACACCAAAGAGTACGCCCGTTATTCCCAACTGGCAGGAGGTGGCCACCGAGATACAGGCTCATAATCACCTGACCCTACAACTGCTCTGGTTCTAAGTACAAGGAGCGCAATCCAAATGGGCTCAGCTATTCACGGTTCTGTGCTCGCTACCGAGAATGGAAGAAGATCAATGAAGTGGTCATGCACTTTGAGCACCGAGGAGGAGAGAAGCTCTTCTGTGACTTTGCCGGTGATACGGTCCCGATCTGGGACGACCACACTGGTGAGGTAAACTTCGCAGCTCAGCTCTTCGTCGCGGTGATGGGAGCGAGCTCCTACACCTTTGCCAAGGCGTTTGCCAACCAGAAGGCTGAGTCATGGACGGCTGGGGGAACAGCGGCATTCGAGTACATGGGAGCAGTTCCCATGTGTGTCGTTCCAGATAACCCCAAAGCGGTGGTCACCCAAGCCATCCAAGTACGACCCGGTATTCAACGAGAGCTACCTGGAGTGGGCCAGGCACTATGAGGTGACGATTCTACCAGCTAGACCCCGAAAACCTCGAGATAAGGCCGCCGTTGAAGGAGGAGTCCTGATCGTCGAACGCCAGATTCTCGCCAGGCTTCGTCACGTCAAGTTCTTCTCCCTGTACGAGCTCAACCAGGCAATCTACGAGCTCTTAGAGGAGCTAAACGCTCAAGGGTTCCAAAGGCGAGAGGGAACCAGAAAGAGCGTGTTTGAGGCTGTGGACAAGCCAGTGATGCGTCCTCTGCCTACTACGGCGTATGAATATGCGGAGTGGAAGCGGCCAACACAGGCCAGCTTGCTTTGCCCGTTTGACATAGTCAGATACCGTGCTCTTTGGGAGCGAACAGGCTTGAGAGATTTCTCGTATTGAGCGGCGCTCGGAAAGTGAGAGCCTTAGTACTTCTCTGATTTGGCGCATGATGATGCGGGGACGTGACACAACTACCTCCTCGGAAAACTCGTTGTCCGATTCAGTATGGCTACCTCAGTGGCCCACCCTGTCTAGGTGTCCGAAAACTCCGAAACGGGTGTCCGGATTGGACCGAAACGGGTGTCCGAAAACCTCCGAAATCTGCAGTAAGGCTCTGGAAACTTGAGATTCAGAAATTGGCAGATGAGATCGGCATCCCAATCACGGTCTGCCATTTTCCGCCAGGAACTTCCAAGTGGAATAAGATTGAACATCGCCTGTTTTCATTTATCTCGGTGAACTGGCGAGGACAACCTCTCATTAGCCATGAAGTCATGGTCAACCTAATTGCGAATACCAGAACCAAGAGCGGACTTAGCGTCCAAGCGGAACTGGACCCAGGGAGTTATCCCAGAGGAGTCAAGGTCTCTGACGAAGAGTTCTCCTCCATCAATCTGATACGTAGCTCTTTCCATGGAGAGTGGAATTACTCGATACACCCCAGAGAGGGCTAGGCTGTTATAGTTATTGTTTGCCGGGCCCTAAGCTCGAGATCGCCTCGCTACAGGCGCTCGAGACGGTGGAGACCTCGACATCACCTCGGAGACCTCGACACACCGAGGGTTAACTCAGCTCGGCTTCCGATTCCTCCCTTCACAGAGCCTCGCACTTGGCGTCCCTCAGCACTGCCAGGCTATGATACCCAGCTTCAAGCCATGATTAGTGGTGTGGTATCAGCCCTCCAGAAGAGCTGCACCCTTCTCAATAAGAGTACGACCTGTCGTAGAGGTGCCACTTGGTAATCTCGTGGAAGTCATCGCAATGCTTGCGTGAAGGATTGACAGGGCGTCGACGACTTGAGGTGGATGGAGCGTGAGTCGAGAAGCGAAATGCACATCCAACGGAAATTTCTTACGTCCAACGGTAATATCTACCGTGGCGCCGAAAGATTCCTTCAGCTTCTCAGCCAGCTCTGCGGCATTTGGTTTAAGGCGTACCGTGATGGCTTCTTTGCCTGCACCGATGCTAAGCAAGGATCCAGGGGCCAGGCGATCAGCCAGTTCGATTACCTTGGATTTTATGGCATCCATTTCCTTCGCGTACTCTTTGCTCACTCAATCTCCAGATCCAGAATATAGGAAGCGAAGAATTTGACGCTGGATCCTAGGCGCCGATCTGGTCGGCGAAATATCTGCCGCTGTAGGCTGCGTGCCTTGTGCTGGTAGCAGCTGGTCAGTGTGTGTAGCCGGAATCTACTGTCTCTATCGAGAGGCCCAAGCTATGTCGGGTTCGAAAAATTAGGAGTTACATTCACCTACAATCTTTCGACGCATTTCAACGTATAAGCGCACTTCAGAGCGTTGTGGGTCGATCGTTCAATATATGCGGCCATAGCCTCACCTGTGAAAATATGGGCGAAAATTCGGATGGACAGGATCCCAGGTGATAATGGAGCGACCGCATTCCACCATCATCGCCGAAGGCAAGCGAGTCCCGAATCTCCAGTGTGATCCATGGTCTCAGAGGACCGGTTTGAAGACGCGTGCTTGAAGCTTACAGATAGTGAATAATCCCGGGTTTCTTGGAGACCCAGACTTCGCCATCTCGGGTCAGTTGACTATCGCTGCTAGAACCTGCTGACTCATAGTTCGCTCAGGTGACCTATACAGTTGCGCACCGACAACCAGGTAGGGTACCTCGGTTTCGGCGATGATCGTGTGGACGGCGGGCTCGGACACCCCAAGTAAAGAACACGAGATGGCCCATGCGTGACGAGTATCCTGCATCAGCACACATCTCTTGAGTGGCGCAGCGATAGCTTGATCGCTGTATCTGGTGGTTCCTCCCAGCGCTCGGAGCTCAGGCTGGTCCCATCGCTACCTCGAGTAGCACCTGATGAACATACGGAGCAAAAGCCGAACGCATGGAACCGGCACCCCACCATTACCGTCAAAGAGATTGTTCCGGAGGCTCTGGCCCCACGGCAATCTAGGCAAGGGATCTCTTCGTGCAATCGCCTTGTGGAGTCCCGTCAGTAACCGCAACTGCAAGGGTCGATCCTAGCGGAGTCCACGGGAAATGCGAGGGATAGCTCCGTTGGACCCTCACATCCCGGGTCCTACCTCCCGTTCAATATTCTGTTGTCGTAGATACTGCTCGTACCGGCACCGAGGTCTACGCCCGGACACCTTTCAGTACCCACACCGCCCGCCACGAATCCCAGCGCGAATACTGCGTAGCCGCTCGGCGATCAACAACTGCCCTTCCTATGTCCACGTAGAGGCTTACGATGTGCGTCGGGTGCCCAGTTCACGCAGGCCTCACTCTCCCCATAGCCCAGGCGTATACGTCGCGACTAATCGCAACTAGCCGTTGTCTGCACTTGGAGATAGTGACTTTCTCCGACCAGCGCGCTCTGCTAGACTCGGGCGGACTCACAGCGGAGGGAACCAATGAACCGGCGTGGACTCTTGGGGACGATCACAGTACTAATTGCCCTTGTCGTGCTCGTAGTAGTTCAGACCAAGGGAATCGCGAGCGTTCCACCACTGGGGGCGACCCTCGATCCAGCCACTGGCGCACTCAGTATTGGCTCCAGGGCGCGACTCCCACGATCTGCGACCATCCCTATCGCCCACATGCCAGGTGTCGTCACCGTCTCCTACTCCGCACAGGGGATCCCCGATCTTCACGCCACGAACCAGAGCGCGCTCTGGTTCGCCATGGGATACCTTGAGGCACGGAATCGACTCTTCGAGATGGATCTCATCCGACGCGAGGCCGCTGGAGAACTCGCGGCCGTCCTCGGGTCGAGCTATCTCGCCTCAGATCTGTTTGAGCTACGCCTTGGTCTAATGCGAACCGCCAAGGCGAACTTTGCCGCCCTGCCTGCAACTGACCGAAAAGTCCTAGAGATCTTCTCCAACGGCGTAAACGCGGCACGTTCCTACGATATGGGTCATCATCAGCTGCCCGTTGAGTTTCGGCTCCTCAACTATACGCCGGCGCCATGGACGCCAATCGACTCGATGCTGGTACAAGGCTATCTCACCCAGACCCTCGACTATTCGCAGAACCCGGTGGACTATTCGATCCTCGTGGGGCACCTGGGTTACCAGCGGACGATGGATCTCTTCCCTGTCATTGCGAGGAACCCTCAATCGCCCTATGATCTTGGACCGTATCACTCACAACACCACATCCCCATAGACCCTTCTACCACCGTGAGCCCCGGACTCCTTGCCTCCTTGCAGGCGATCGCCCAGGCGAGTACGAAGCTACCCGACACCGCGATCCACTCCTTCTCGAACTCCAACAACTGGGCGATCTCGGGATCCAAGTCATCGACCGGCAACGCCATCGTCGCCGGCGATCCGCATCTGAATCAGACGCTCCCGGCCGTTTGGTACTGGGTCAACGCCCACGCACCCGGCATCAGCTTTGCCGGAGTGACGGTACCGGGGCTCCCGATCATTCTGATCGGGAGGAATCAGTCGATTGCATGGAGTGAGACCGATGTCGAGAACCAATCGACCTTCTTCTACCAGGTGACCACCAACAAAGCGCACCCCGGAGACTATCTCCTCCACGGAGCTTGGGTACCATTTGGCCACATAACCTACACCGTCAAAGTCAAAGGTCAACCCGCACAACACCTGGTCATTGACACCACCGCCGACGGCCCAATTATCTCAGTCCACGGCGTAAAGGTCGCGGTGTACTGGCTTGGTGCCCAGGTATCGAAGGACTTCGCCTCCTTGATGGGTGTGTTACATGCCTCGAACTGGACGCAGTTCAAGGCCGCGCTCTCATCATGGAGAGCACCATCTCAGAACTTCGTATTCGGGGACCGCCACGGCAATATCGGACTCATCTCGGCTGGCTACTACCCCATCCTGAGCGCTCGAGATCCCTGGCTTGTCATGAATGGCAACAGTGGAGATCGTATCGTTGGTTCGATTCCCTACCGTGAGATACCACAGAGTTATGACCCGAAGTCGGGCTTCGTCTTCAGCGCCAACCAACGACCTGTCGCCGCCAACTACCCGTACTACCTTGGGACCTCGTTCAACTTCTTTTCCAATGGCTACCGTGCCGACGAGATTCACGCGGTACTGTCCGCAACGAGCAAGATCACCCCTGCCGATGTCGCGCATCTTCAGAACTCGGTGACCGACTATCTCGCTACCCAGCTCGTGCCCTGGCTCGTCCGCCAGTTCAACGGCGTCCATGAACCTCCTGCCGTCGCAGCGGCCCTGCACACGCTCAGCCATTGGAATGCAAGGATGGGAGCGTCCTCGACGGCAGCAAGCATCTGGTGGACCTTTCTCGGCGACGAGATTCACGACACCTTCGGTCCTTGGTTCGCAAGGTATCGCGTCCCCCAACCGACCGGGAGCTCGCTCGTGGTCAATCAGCTCAGTGCACCCCTCGTCGAAGATCTCCAATACATGGATCTATCTCAGCCGTCGAGCCCGTTCTTTACCCCGCCCGGCGATGCGCACAAGGTGACCGCGGGCACGGTTGCACGTGAAGCACTCGGCCAGGCGATCGCAACGCTGACCCACAAGTTCGGCTCCAGTCAGCAGTCCTGGCGCTGGGATCGCCTTCACTTTAGAGAATTCCCATCGTTGAGTGGAGCCGCAGGTCTTTCATATGGACCCCGGGGCTCCTCTGGGGATGCCTGGACCGTCGATGCGGCTGATGGCAACCTACTCTCTGAGGCCGGGCCGAGCTGGCGTATGATCGTAGCCTTTGGGGACCGCGGTTATGCGATCTACCCGGGCGGCCAATCGGAGAACCCGCTCTCACCCTGGTATCAGAATCAGATTCCTGACTGGTTTAGTGGCCGTTATCTGCCCTTCGGTCTCGGTGCGCAACCGGGCATCGCTACCTGGACGCTGGAGCCACGATCATGACCCGGGGGTACTGGTCGATCGTCTGTGTTCTCCTCGGCGTCTTCGCCGTTGCTCTCGCCAACGCCGTTGGACTCTGGTGGCTCGGTTACCTGATAGGCGCGGTCCTCGCAATCTGGATCCGCCCAAGTCTTGCTGGCCTCGCGGTGCTGCTTGGCTGGGGCGCAGGCTTCATGCAAAGCGCCATCGGTGATAACCTCAGCGGATCCGCCCGAGTCGTCGCTCTACTCGCAGGACTACCCGCAAGCCTTGGCCCTGCGCTGGTGGCAATCGCACTGATCCTTGCCTTCCTGGAGGGGTGGCTTCCAGCCATTCTCGCTCGCCGAGTGCTCACGATTGCGAGAAGACCAAAGGCGGCCAACTAGCAGTACCATGCGGTTCGAACACGTCGCCAGATGGCGATGTCGAGAGCACTGGCGCTGCACTGACCTCGCGCGCCACGGAGCGGGTCCGATCGGTATCCACATGAGCTACATGTCGCCATAGAAGCGCAAAGGGAAACAGCCTGATTCGCTTAGGCTCATCATGACTCACATGGCCGCTCGTCGCTCTCACGCTTGGGCGAGTCACTCGCCGCGCGAGACGAGCGCCTTCACCCAAAACACAATCATCCCTTATCTCAGCAGTGAAACCGGTGTGGCGGGGCTCTCAGGCTCCTCCATCACCTGACGCCATCGTCTGGTGCCAGCTTGGCAGGGCTGGACTTCGACAGTGCCCGAGCGTGGTCGGTGTACAACTGGATGGGTCCGTGTAAGGCTGCCCTGCGTTTGCTGAACGGGGGTTTCTTGCTCGTGACCTTGGTGTTGCGCTCTTTTGGGTCAACTTGGTCGCTGTAGGGCTCCTCCGGACCCGCTTGGCCTTAGGGATCCCTGATTTTGAGTTGCTCGTGGATCGGTGGAGCCAACAGGTACAGCTGCCCTGGGATCCAATGGATGCCTCCAGCGTAGCCGATGCGGTCTGCCTTCTCTTGTCGGATCTTGCTCGACCCATCAGCGGTGAGGTGCTGCATGTGGATGGAGGTTTCCATGCCATGGCTACCTGCTTGGGGAGTGGTTCTCCTCGGTGAGATCCGGATGCTCGTGGATATCGGAGACGTTCTTGCCGGTTCGAAGAGGCGCTAAATTAGCGACGAGTTGTAGGAGCTCGCCGATGCTATGCGGTTGTTCGACAGGATGGCGTAATGGTTGATCGGGGTGGATCTCATAGTGGTTGCGACGGCCGATGCGTGTTCGCTTCACATAATTGCCGTCCACGAGATCAGCGATAATTGCCTGGGCTGCGCGCTCGGTGATCCCGACCCGCGAGGCAATGTCGCGGCCGCGAATCCCGGGATCGCCGGCGATACAGACGAGGACATGCCCGTGGTTGGTAAGGAACGTCCAGTTGGACCGTGCCGAATCTTCGGGGGTGCGATTGGAGTGAGCCATATTTCTAATGGTAACTGGGTTCATGAAATGGCTGACAGGTTTTTCCCCACGGGTGACCGATCACCCGCGGCATTGGTTATAATAACAGCGGTGTATAACTCACGAAACGAAGTTCGTAAATAAGTACGGGAGGGTAGCCATGGGACTGGGGCGGACTGTATGCCATGAGGGGAGTTGTTGATGGACGTCTTTACACAATCGCTTCTCGCCGCAGCGGTGCTGATGCCAATGGTAGGGTCCGCTATCGCAGTGCTTGGTGCAAGGGTATCGAATCGTCGCCGTCGAATAGCGACGGAACTTGGTTGGATGTCAGCGCTGCTCGCCGTCGGTACCGCTGTGGCGGTAGCACTTCGTGGATCTTTTGGGATCGCTCTAGGTGGTGCCCATGGTCAGCCATTGCTCGGCCTTTGGGCAGACCCACTCACGGCAACGCTTCTGGTCCTCATCTGTGGGGTTGGTGCGGTGGTGCAAAGCTATGGCCTTCGGTACCTACAGGCCGACCCGAAGGCTGAGCGCTTCGTCGCTGCGGCGAACATGGTAGTGACCGCTATGGCGGTTGTGAGCACATCGATAACGCTCGCAGGCTTGGTCGCCGCTTGGGTGGTTGCAGGGATCGGCTTTGTAGCCGTGGTCGGGGCGCGACCGGATCTGCCGGGAGTGCGGACGTCTGCCCGACGTACCTTGGGAATGTTCGTCCTTGGCGACGCGGCCTTAGTGGGTGCCGCGGTCATTATCTGGTTACGAGCAGGGAACGTCGATGTGGTCTCCTCGTATGCGGTACGCCTGGCAGCTGGAGCCATCGGTGGATTTTCAGGCGCGGTGGCACTCCTTATCGTGGTGGCAGCACTTTCGCGTTCTGCTCAGGGGCCCTTTGGTCGTTGGCTACCGGGCACTGTGTCGGCGCCGACGCCAGCATCAGCCCTGCTCCATGCCGGGGTTGTCAACGGTGGTGGAATCCTGTTGATACGTCTCGGTGCACTAGCCGGTGACTCGATCTTCGCCATGGTAGTAGCGTTTACGGTCGCCGCAGGCACCGCAATCGTGGCGACGGCACTCATGACCCGCAAGCCAGACGTCAAGGGAGCTTTGGTGTTCTCGACGATGGGTCAGATGGGATTCATGATTGCCGAATGTGCAGTTGGAGCTTACCTGGCGGCGTTGGTCCATCTGGTTGGCCATGGCATGTACAAGGCGACGCTGTTCTTTGGCTCTGGCTCACAAGTCTCTCGCCTTGGCGAGGAGTCTATCGCACCGGCTCGTGCGGGCTCTACCCTTGTGCGGTTACTGGCGGCGGGGACGATGACAGTTGCAACGGTCGGTGTAATGACCACAATTCCCGGGGTTCTGGAACATCGCGGCGGTGCGGTATTGCTTGTCTTCACCGCTGCAACCGCTGCAGCAGCAGGCTGGGCATGGTGGGCGCCGCGTCCAGGCTCATTGGGTGTTACAGTCGCGTGGGTGGCCTCAATGCTTGCTGCTGGAGCACTTTATGGGCTGGTCTTGGGCGGTTTGGGTGACTGGATCGGTCCAGCACTCCCAATCACGGGTATCGGTACGCTCAGTCCCTGGTGGTTGTTGATTATGGGTGTGGGAGGACTTGCGATTGCGGGCCTTCTCCGGATCTCTAGCATCAGGCGGCGATTGGTGGCAAGCTTGATCGCAGCTGGTGCACCGCCGGCCATAACAAGCCCGCAAAGGAGCACTCACGGCTTTGTGGATCCCTGGGTGGGGTCGCGTGGAGATGCTGTTCAGACGACTGCCATATGGATGGAGGGTGTGGCGTGAGCGCAACTGATGAACTGCTCGCTGCTCGGACACGACTGCTCGTTCAAGTCGACGAGGCAGCCCGACTCATCGCCCCGTTGTGGCCGCTTTCAACCGTCATCGCAGTAAACCCACTGTGGGATCTCCGTCAAATGCCCTTTGCCGAAGCGGTTACCTACGCAAGCCGTGTGCTTGGCATCTGCGGATACCCGTCACGAACGCTGTTCGCCGAGGAGTATGCGAGCCAACGAATTACCAATGACGATCTGCGAGAAGCTCTTGGGGATTGCCCAGTTGCCCATGGTGGGAAAGGAATCGATGATGTTGTGGTCCTGACGGCTACGGAGCGCCATGATTTGGCTCATGGTACCGAATTCGCGGCGACTACGGATCGGGAGGTCGCCAAGTGGAGTGCTGCATTCCTTGCAGACATGGTACCTATCCATGCAGCCGGTGGGTTCTATGCCGCCTGGCGGGCGATCATACCCTCAGACCCGGCAATCCGCAGGATCTTGGGGAAATCCGGGAGGAGCCGCCTTGCCGAGCTCCCGATCCAGCCCGAGGATGCGATTCTGCTCGGCCTCGACCGGCTCGGCGTGCCCGAGGAGGATCGAATTGCAGAGCTCGCTCGCCAGCTGGCACGGATGCCTGGGTGGGCCGGGCACGCCAAGTGGCGCTCTAGGTGGGCTGCACCCTATCAGCCGGGTCCAGCTCTACATCTAGTTGACTACCTTGCGGTTCGTCTCAGCTATGAGGCCGCATTGTCGGTAGTGGCGACCGACGAAGAGGGAGCGATGGGTAGCTCAGCTTTCTACCAACACCACAGGGAGTTGGATGAGGCGCATCGAAGTTGTGAAGTTCGGCGACTTGAGCCGCCACGCGTGGACGTCGAGGCTATTCCATCCGATGTGCGCGAGGAGTTGTTTGCGTTGTCCGGTGCCGAGGCCGCGCAGGTCTGGCTCAGGGCCTACGAGGGCCACTATCGTGATCGACTGCTCGACTCTTTGAACACAGAGGTTGATGGGCTTTCAACTCAGGCGCCCTCTGCCCAAGCTGTCTTTTGTATTGATGTGCGCTCCGAGGGACTGCGCCGCCATCTCGAAGCTGTTGGTCCGTACGAGACGTTTGGGTTTGCCGGCTTCTTTGCACTGCCGATTCGCCATCAGCCCTGGGGAACGACCGAAGCGGTCGATCTTTGCCCAGTGCTGCTTCGACCCGGCTCGAAGACCATGGAGAAGCCGTATAGTGCCGACGTAACCGCGAGTCGTCACCTTCGTGGCCGCCAGGTAGAGGCTGGTGCTCGTATGATGTTCGATACCGCCAAGAAGGCGGCGGTGTCTCCGTTCATCCTCGCCGAAGCCACCGGTTTCCTGGCTGGTCCTATATCCGCCACCAAGACCTTCTTCCCGGGATCGTATGCGAAGTTGCGTAGTGCGCTGCGTGCATCGCTGGCTCCGTCAGTTGCCACGGTGATCGAAACCGACCCCACCGATGGTGGGATGAGCGACGAAGAGCAGGCGCTGTTTGCCGAGACGGCTTTGACCACGATGGGTCTCACGCGAGATTTTGCCTCGCTGGTTCTGCTTTGTGGGCATGGCAGTACTACGGAGAACAACCCGTATGCCTCTGCGCTCGACTGCGGAGCCTGCGGAGGCAATAGGGGTGGCGCGAGCGCTCGCGCTGCAGCCTGGATCTTGAACCGGATGAGAACTCGTGAATTGCTTGCTCAACGGGGGATCTCCATACCTGGGGAGACGGTCTTTGTCGCAGGCGAGCACGACACCGCGACCGATACGGTCGCCATCTACGACCTACATCTCGTTCCACGGTCTCATCGCGACGGTATCGCTGTCTTGGTCGCAGATCTCGAGCGCGCGGGCACGGCACTAGCAAAGGAGCGTGCTCGGCTCTTGCCAGGGGTGAAGAAGGGTCGCAATGCAGTGACCCAGGTGGCCGCGCGTTCCACAGATTGGGCCCAGGTACAACCTGAATGGGGGTTGGCCCGAAACGCCGCATTCATCGTTGCTCCGCGAAGCGTGACCGCCGGTGTCGATCTGGAGGGTCGCTGCTTCTTGCACTCCTATGATGCATCCGTGGACCCAGACGGCGTTGCCTTGGAGACGATCCTTACAGCGCCTATGGTCGTTGCCCATTGGATCAACGCGCAGTACTACTTCTCAACCGTTGATCCAGAGCTACTCTCTGCCGGAGACAAAACCGTCCACAACATCGTTGCCGGAGTAGGCGTGGTCGCCGGTGCCGGAGGCGACTTGAAGGTTGGCCTGCCCCTCCAATCGCTCTTCGAGAGTGGCCGGACTTATCATGAGCCACTTCGACTACTCACCGTTGTCCAGGCCCCACGAGTCCGCCTCGACGCGGTCATCAATCGCAACCCGGTTCTGCGCGAACTCTTCGACGGGCAGTGGGTGCATTTGGCTGCGCGTGACGACGAGCACGACACCTGGAAGATCCGTCGCAGTGACGGTAGTTGGGTCCAGTGGAGACCCGCTGCAACCTATACCGAGGAGGTAAGTACCCATGGATGAAAGCTGGGCATTGGCGCAGATGACAAGGATCGAGGTCGTGATTGCTGGAGAGGATGTTCCCCTTGTCACTGAGCTCTTGTCCGAGGTGGGTGCAACCGGATTCACCGTGGTGTCGAACGTCTCTGGCCTTGGCCATAGCGGGTATCACCAGGGACGTCTGCTCTTCAACGACCGAAATGCGCTTTCCCTAATTACCGTGGTGCTGCCCGCCGAGAGGGTGAGGCCATTACTCGACGGTCTTCGGTCACTGCTTGCACACCGCTCAGGAGTACTCCTGGTCTCCGATACCTGGGTAAGTCGCCCGGAATACTTCCAGTGATCGTTGCGACGGTCAATCATGTTGTGTCAGAAGTAACCAACAGGTTCCCCCAGGACACCTCCTCGTACAGGGGAGATATTGGGGTCCGAGGACCTCAGAGATCTGGACGCCTAGGTGGCGAGATTTTCAGAAACAAGGCTTGTCGACGCAAAGTGTTACTGAATTGAGAAGATGTATAGAAAATGTGGCAAAAACGCTGTTCAGCCGCCATCGCGTGTACTAATTCAGCCGCCATCGAAGGTCCACAAGCCATACAACTTAACTAAGATCCATGCCCACCTACGCCGGTAAATTGACGTTTCTGTGGTGAGGTACAGAGAGGGACCGGTGATGACGATGGTGCCACGTGGTTGAGCAGGATTGCGTTGATGGCCATGTTTGACTGGCCACTTGGACATCCTTTGCTATACCACCCTTGGATTTGCCCGCAGCCTGCACTTGTTCAATCTCGCGAGTATCTCTATGGTCGTCTCAGCGATAGCCCTCGTCAAGCGGTCGGGGGGCCGCCTGGTCAGTGACCTGGCGGCGAATGACTCGCAAAGAGGCCAGAAACGAGACCCGGTCCGGGTCGAGTTCGTGAACCTCCCCGCCCTTACAGACGTGGCTTCTGGCTCCGCTGTTTGGTTGAGGTTACCTGGCACCGCTCCCATCAAGCTACCGCGACCGACTGGTCTAGCACCGATGGATCGGTACTGGTAGATGAGTTTGCTAGCTTCGGCTTGCTAGTCTGAGTTATCTCAGACAGGGCCCGGTTCTGGGCGCTACTCAAGGCTTTGGCCTTGCGGCACTGCACCATATGGTGTGCCTCGCGTTGATCGGGTGACCAACGTTGGACAGACCGGAGATACGTGACTCGGATTGTAGTATCCGGTCTTATGGGTACGTATTCCCCGTATATCGCCTTCTGGAGGATATTAATTGCTCCTAGGGCGTCTCGATGACAAGTAAACCCACAAACTGGGTTCTTACATCGGTAGTGTCGACCTGACGATCGGTTGCGTGTTAAGCACGCGGGGCAAGTCTTGCTGGAACCGGATTCGTTCAGCAAGTCCAGCTCTAATCCAGTTTTGTCTTGGAGATAGCGTTCCTGGCGTCCTCTCGACCACTGTGACAGTTGTTGACGATCGCTGTCGTCCCATGCGCCGTTTGGCTTTGGCGTGCTTCTCTATACCTTGCACATCGCCAACCACTAATCTACCCGTCTTACGAGCCAGGACATGGTTGGACGCCTTGCGCTTTAACCCGTTGACCGCCACGTATCTCTGCCGACGCTTGCCTGAGATCGAGTCCTTAGGGAGATTGACGACCAGTCGACAGACGGCCCTGTCGATCTTGCGAATCTAGCCCCTCACCTAATGGAACTAAAGATAATGTGGGCAGCAGTTCAGTGACTCAGGAAGAAAACTAGCTCCTACCTGGTGCACCCCTTGGGGTTCCAATCCAGAACCTGCGGATTAAGAGTCCAAAGCCATGTCGGCGCTTGCGGCACGACTGTCTACTGAAGTGGTGATTTCTGCTATAACTTTGCCCAACAGATAGACAGACTGGAGCTGAGATCTAACGATCTTGCAGGCCAGCTGTCTACCCATTGGGCCGCATGGGTGGGTTAAGGTCTGTTGCCGATGACCAACGAGAGTGTTCCGCTATGAGATGCGCCTGAGACGACGGTGCTCTGGGGCACCTTCAGATTTGCTATCCCGGCGGGCATGGCGGTCATTGAGACACCACCCTCAGTGGCACAAAGAACGGCTATGGTCTCTCCCTTTGAATTGGCCAACTTGGAGAGGTTGCGAAAAGCGGTAGAGCCTGCGAGACGAGTCTGTACGTTAGCTGTAACTCCACCGGCCATCATGAGATCGGCGCGATAGGCAACGCATAGGCCATGGAGGTTTGCACCCACCGGGATGCTGCTGCTGACATGACCGGAGGTGGATGTCGTGGGAGATGTCGATTTACCATGTGAAGTCGAGGTTGCGCCTGTTGCCTTATTATGCGCTACGAGGTCGACCTTTGCCGCCACGGCCTTGGGCCCTACGCCGTTGGATTTCACGTGAGTAGCTGCGACAGTGCCGAAACTGCTAGACGCCAAGAGGGTGATGATGATGAGGCCTTTGCCAGATATGAAATTTATCAACATAGCTCTCCCCTCTCAACATGCGAGATGATCTGCCGCTGATGTTCTTCCCTGCACAGCCATTGGATGTAAGCGTGTGGAAGGCGAGAGTCGTTACACTGAGGGAAAAATTCCTTTACTCGCATGGACCTGAGAATCTTACTGGCAACTCAGGAGCTGAGTAGACTGGAGGAGATGCAAACAAAAGATAGGTGGCTCCTACGAGCTAGTGCAACATGGAGTATCTACGTATGGTCCGTGCTGATCAAGAACATGATGAAAGATCGCGACCACTCGATGCGGTTTCGTCTTGTTCATATCGGTCTCGGAGTGATCTCGACAAGCTTTGCCGCCCTCACCTGGAAGATCGCGTCTCATAAGGAGCTACCCACGACCTAGCTCAGCACTACGGTGCTCAACTTCTTCCCTCAGGATTGTTCATCACAGATTGCAATGATCTGTGCGTGGCAAAGATTACCCAGTGCCGCTACGTTGATGTTCAACAGGTGAGATGGGGTGCCAGCGCTTAGCCAAATGCGATCAAACCGAAGAAGAGTACGGTC
The DNA here is from genome assembly GCF_000949255.1 of Ferrimicrobium acidiphilum DSM 19497. Lineage (NCBI taxonomy): Bacteria > Bacillati > Actinomycetota > Acidimicrobiia > Acidimicrobiales > Acidimicrobiaceae > Ferrimicrobium > Ferrimicrobium acidiphilum. Next base: position 127,776 of record NZ_JXUW01000003.1, read on the forward strand.
GATGATAGTGCGAACTTCTGGATCAACCGCCAGCGGAGATATTCCACCTGGCTCCAGAGAGAGCCTCTCGCGCAGATAGTCGGGCCCGACCGAGTGCAACTTGAGGCCTATGCTATCGCCAACCAGGCGCTTATTGACCCGATTTACACCCGAGGCTACGACTATTAGTGGTCCTGCATTGGTATCGAATACTATGCTCTTGGCGATTTGGGCAACTTCACAGCCCACCGCCTTCGCTGCATCGGCAGCCGTGTGGGCGCCCTGCTCGAACTGTTGGATAGTCTCGTCAATCCCGCTGGCATGCAGCTTCTGCCTAACTTTTTGGAGTGGGTCGCGATCCTCAGCCACGATCTGCTTTCATTTGTCGGTGGGGACAGGTGCTGGCACCGAGAATGTATCTGCTCCTAAGTTGCCGATGAGCAGTACGTCAACACGTTCACCGGGTCCAATACGCGCCCCATCCGGGGAGAGGATGAGCCCGTTAGCTCGTGCTAGACCTGTAAGCATATGGGAGCCCTGCTGGTTCTGAGGAGTTGCGGTAAGGCCCCCGTTCCGATCACTTCCTATGGTCGCTCTGAGAAGGTGCAGCTTTCCATCCGGCTCATGATGGATCGCAGCCGTCGATATCGCGGAAAGGGTTGGTCGAAAGAGCTGACTTGCCCCTTGCATGCGGAGTATAGATGGCCGTACGAAAAGCTCAAAACTGACTAGCGCTGAGACCGGATTTCCGGGAAGTCCGAACACTGGAATGTCGCTTATGGCGCCAAAAGCGAAGGGTTTCGCAGGCTTGATGGCGACCTGGAACCAGGTGATTTGGTTGTCCGATAGTTCATTGAGGACCGCCTTGGTGTAGTCGAAATCACCGACGCTTACGCCACCAGAGGTGATGAGTGCATCACAAGTTGCGACTGCATGTTTAAAGGCTCTTCGAATCTCATCTGGATCGTCGCCGACATTGCCAAGGTCGACTGCGGTCGCTCCAAGGGCGGTTACCGAGTCGAGTAAGGCCGGACGATTGGAGTCGTGGATTTTGCCAGGGGCAAGAATCGCGGAATCCGAGAGTTCATCTCCCGTAGAGATGATTCCGATTTTCGGCCTTCGAAAGGTGGTGACCTTTTTCACACCCAGGGATGCAAGGACTCCTCTAACCGCCGGCGTGATTTGGACTCCGGTTTCAAAGACATGTTGGCCCGTCTCCATGTCACTGCCACGACGTCGAATGTTGTCGCCGATCTGGGGAAGCTTAAGGATTCTAACGTAGTCACCTTCTGTGCTTGTGTCCTCGACCATCACCACCGCGTCGGCACTAGGAGGTATGGGTGCCCCGGTCATGATGCGAATCGCCTCTTCGCTGCCGATGCTAAGTTGCGAAGAGTCGACGCCCGCAGGTATTGTTGCCGTGACTCGAAGCAATGGCTTTAGATCTGATTGCCACCCACTCGTGTTGACAGCGAAGCCATCAACGGCGGTATTGTCGAATGGAGGAACCGGAGTTTGGACTACTGTCGATCCCGCCAGGTAGAGCCCTGCTGCCTCGGCCAGCGGGGTCTGTACCTCTGGTAGCCGTGGAATGTTGGCCAGCGTATGGTCTATCACCTCTTGTAGTGGTCTCATGATTCCTGGAACTCTCTTGCCATGATGGCTCGGAGCTCCGCAGCGAAGGCGGGTCCAATATCCTCGCGCATCAGGGCCATCTCTACCACGGCTCTAAGGTACTCAAGCTTGTCTCCTATGTCGTAACGACCTCTTTGAAAGACGACCCCCAGAACTGGTTGTGTGCGGCTGAGTTCAGCGATCGCATCGGTCAGTTGAAATTCACCATTCTTTCCGGAGGGTGTGTTTTCGATCGCAGTGAAAATCTCCGGCGTGAATAGGTAGCGACCGGTAATCGCAAGTGTGGAAGGCGCTTCGCTTGGTTCCGGTTTTTCCACCACCGACGCCACGTGCAACGTTCCGTCCGCAGCGGTCTTGACCTCTGCACATCCGTATAGTCGGATCTGCTCGCGCGGTACCTCCATTAGTGAAAGAACGCTAAATCCTGTCCTGTGGTGGAGTTTTAGCATCTCCTGGAGGAGATCGGAGTCCTCTGTCATGATGTCATCGGCCAGCATGGTCACAAATGGCTCCGTACCCACATGAGCCTTGGCTGCCAAAACAGCGTGACCGAGTCCTAATGGGCGTCCTTGCCGAATGTAATGGATGTTGCCGAGCGTTGAGATGGCGCGAACGAGTTCGAGTTCGTTTTGGCGACCTGACTCCACCAGGAGCTGCTCAAGTTCAAAGGATTGGTCGAAATGATCCTCGATCGATCGCTTGCCACGCCCAGTTACCACAAGAATATTGGTGAGACTGTTGCGAATGGCCTCTTCAATCACGTACTGGATCGCTGGTTTGTCGACTACTGGTAACATCTCCTTGGGCTGCGCTTTGGTGGCCGGCAGGAAACGTGTCCCAAGGCCGGCAGCTGGGATCACCACCTTCGTCACTTTCGACATGCATCACTCCTTGGTATGTGTACTCATTCTATCGTGTGGAATGGCCGGGGCTATGTGGCGGTTACAATGCAGTTAGCAGTCTAGCAATCCGAGTGCTAGCAATTCGAGTCCTATGTGGAGGAACGATGCCGACGTATGAGTATGTCTGCAAGCAGTGTGAGCAGCACCTTGAAGCTGTGCAGTCATTTTACGATGATCCGTTGACCGTCTGCGAGAAGTGCGGGGGAGAGCTTCGCAAGGTCTTTGGCAATATCGGGATAGTTTTCAAGGGATCTGGGTTTTACAAGACCGATTCTCGTGGGAGTTCATCGGCAGTTACTCCGCCATCGAGTGGTGGGTCGACGACTACTGAAGCTTCGACCGCTAAACCAGAGACAAGCGGCACCAAGAGCGATACTGCCTCATCTGTTTCAGACACTTCCACCTCCAAATCTTCATCTAGCGCTAGCAAAGGCTCTGATTCAGCCGCTTAGAGGCCTCTGGCTCTGTGGTTGGGTTGCTCCACTGGCTTCGCTAGTCCTCCCAACCCCGTGAAGGGCGATGTTTGGGGCCTGCGCGGGGTGCAGGTGGTTAAGATTTCCCACTGTTGCTCGGCAGGATGATGGTTCTTGTGGCGTCGCGTACTGGGTCGAAGGCTTGGTGATGGTAGCTGCTATTCAAGAGGAGAGTGACGAGTTCACTCGCATCGTTGGGTAGTCGTGAAATCGTTGTAAAACTAGAGCCGATTGCTTCGGCGACATGGGCGTCAGATGCGGCGACTACCGGAAGCTCGAAAGACCGAGCGAGAACCTCTGCTTGTCGATCAATTTGAGCAGATTTTGAGTTACCAACCTCGATGATGTCGACGAGATTACGTTGACACAAGTTAGCCAATCTTTCGATCCCGATTGCATGACGAGATGTATCGGTTGGATGAGGAACATAGACCAATCCGTGTTGGTCACGGATTCGTTTGCACGTCTCTGCTAGACCAAGGAGGCGGGGGATGGACTCCGTTAGGTACAGGCCGATGACCTCACCTTGACCGGTGTTTATCTCTTCACCTTGGATGACCGGGAGCGAAAACTGCTCCCTCAGAATGCCTGCCGCATAGAGGTCATGGTGATCGGTTATGGCGATGAGGTCAAGTCCGATTGCGCACTCGGCGAACTCCAGGAGGGGAGTCTTTGCATCTCCCGACCGATAGGTGTGCGTATGAAGATCGATCCTGATGACAGTCACCCAACCCGTCGTGTGCACACTTGGCGGCTACAGATTCGATCGTGCATAAGATCTCCGAAAGTCTAGCATTCGAGTGTACGTCAGTTGATCTTGAGTGACACCAACTCGGTGCTTGTTGATCGTGGCTAGGTAAGCTGGAGACTGTAGGTATCCCTGCATCGACCTTGTCCCGGGCAACGTTCGTGCAGCTTGCCGGTAATCTGCCTGAAAACGGGAAGAGGATGCAGCCTCTCAGTGGTTGTAACGGTCAGTGATCCTAGCGAAAGGGAGTTGGTGTGCTGGAGGAGGACGATTCGTTGGCTCGCATGATGATTGAGGTGGCAGCTCCACGTTCGATTGTCGAGATCTCCAAAAGAGTTGAGTTCGAGCTTCTGAATTTCCTCACGACCGAACAAACCCGTTGGAGCCTTGTCGATTCTGACTTCGCAGTTCCACTTGAGGCCCTGCGACGCTTTGTGATCTCCGGCGGAAAGCGCTTGAGACCAGCTTTTTGCTACTGGACTGCCGTCGGTATGGGAGCTGATGCTGATGACCCTGGCTTGATGAAGACGTTGATGGGACTCGAGCTGCTCCATACATTCGCGCTGATTCACGATGACTTGATGGACAGATCTGACATGCGTCGGGGGGAGCCGTCTGTGCATACCGCATTTGCATCACAGCATCGTCAGGAGGCGTTACGAGGCTCGTCGATCCAGTACGGGGACTCGATGGCGATACTCGTTGGGGACCTTGCCTTTGCATACGCAGATCAAATGCTTTTAGATGCTAATCGACGCGCGAGACAGCTGTATGCGGAGTTGAAACTAGAGGTAAATCTGGGTCAGTCGCTCGATGTATCTGGCAGCTTTGCCTCGAGTACGACGTTGGCAAAGGCCGAGCGCATCGCGCTCTACAAATCTGGTAAGTATACAGTAGAGCGACCGATGCATATCGGCGCAGCGCTCGCAGGCCAGTATTTTGCAGCATCCGAGGCTATTACCCATTTCGCCGTCCCGCTTGGTATGGCATTCCAGCTCAGGGATGATGTTCTTGGAGTATTTGGCCAGACTGAACGCACCAAGAAGCCGGTTGGCGATGACCTTAGGGAAGGGAAGCAGACGTTGCTGATTGGGTTGGCATGTCAGATGTGCTCAGCCAACGAACTCGAACTGTTTGAAGGGCTATTCGGCCGCGATGATCTATCGGCCAGCGAGGTGGCAGCCTTGCAAGAGATGATAGCGAGTACTGGCGCGCTGAAGGCGATGGAGGACAGAATCGATCAGCTGTTCTTGCGGTCGATGCAGGCGCTTGACGAACTTTCTTTCACCCAGGAGGCGCGAGTTGCCTTAGGAGAGATGGCAGGATTTGTGGTCGATAGGCTGAATTGATGCCACCTTCGGTCGTGGTAGTGGGCGCTGGCTTTGCTGGAATGACTTCAGCTGTTGAGCTCGCTCGCCAGGGCGTCCGTGTGACGGTGGTGGATAGGCTCTCCTACCCAGGAGGGCGCTCCGGTCGTTATGACAGAGACGGTTTCATGATGGATACTGGGCCAACCGTATTTACGATGCCAGAGCTGTTTCGTGACATCTTTCGTAGGGCAGGAGTCGACCCAGATGATTACGTCGCCTTTAGGCGACTTGAACCAGGCTATCGAGCCGTGTTCGCCGATGCTCATGCTATTGACGGTCGTGGTCGGCTGTCCACCTTCTCTAATCCTGACCAGATGTATGCCGAGATCGAGACCCATGTCTCGCGGAGCGAAGCCGAGGGCTATCTGCGGTTCCGCCGTTACCTCGAAGAGTTGTTCGCTGTCGAATTTCCATCGTTTATTGATGCACAACTCAATAGTGTGGCTGCACTGTTGCGCGACCCAGGCTCCCTGATACGACTGGCGCGTCTGCGCGGGTTCCAACGCCTTCCTAGTGTCGTCGAGCACTACTTTAGTGATGAACGCCTCCAGCGGCTTTTTAGTTTTCAGGCGTTGTACGCTGGACTTTCTCCGCTTAAAGCCCTAGGGATTTTTGCGATCATCAGCTATATGGATGTCGTGTTAGGAGTGGTTCAGCCGGTGGGAGGCATGCGAGCCGCAGTCGATGCGCTCGAGCGGCTGGCTCTAGATCTCGGAGTCGATTTTCGCTACGAACATGAGGTGGAGGCGTTCGTGTTGCACGAGCGGCAGGTCACTGGCGTCATCACCAACAAAGGGTCGTTGGCATGTGATGCCGTCATCACCTCGACCGACCCCGGACAACTTTCACGCATGCTCGGCAGACCATTCCGGCGCCGAGGCGGGCTGCGCTGGCAGATGTCGCCATCGTGTTTTCTTTCACTACGTGGGATTCGTGGAGAACTGCCGAATACCCTTGGTCATCACAACATCTTCTTTGCCTCCGAGTGGTCTGAGGCGTTTGATGACCTGGTTGGCCACGGCCGTGTGATGGCCGATCCCTCGACTCTGATCAGCGTACCAACGCGATCAGATCCTGAGCTAGCTCCTCAGGGTGCGCACATCGTCTATGCACTTGAACCCACTCCGAGCTTGGAGGGGAGGTTCGATTGGGAACGATTGTCAGATGGCTTTGTCAGCCGATTCGATCGACGATTGGAGCGTTCCGGGATCGCTAGAGATTTCGAGACTGTCGTTCGTTATGATCTTGATCCGCGTGACTGGGCTCGAATGGGAATGGACGCAGGCACCCCCTTTTCGGTTGCGCATACATTTTTTCAAAGCGGCCCGTTTCGGCCATCTATGGTAGATCCAACGATTCATAATTTGGTTCGTACTGGGTCTGGGACTACTCCAGGTGTTGGCCTTCCGTTGGTGATGGTCTCCGGTAGGTTGTCGGCCGGACTCGCCAAGGATCTTCTTAGATGACAACAGAAAAACTCTCTAAAGAGGTGGTAGCGCCTGCACGAGCGCTCAACCAACGCCATGGCAAAACCTATTACCTAGCGTCACTGCTGCTCTCAGGCGACGTGCGTCCCTACGTCTTTGCGCTCTACGGTTTCTGTCGCTATGTCGACGATATCGTCGATGTTGAGAATGATGATCCAGCACTACGTCTTCGTAAGGTCGATGGCTTCCGTGAGCGCTTCTTGACGGAGGTGTGCCGTGGTAGCTCTGAAGATCCCATTCTGGCGGCCACTATTGCGACGATCGAGCATTTTGGTATGTCAATCGAGTACTTCGAGCGTTTTCTTACCTCGATGCGTCAGGATTTTCTCGTCAGTCGCTACCCGTGTCTTGCGGACCTACTCGCCTACATGGACGGTTCGGCCGCAGTGATTGGCGAGATGATGCTCCCTATTCTTAGGGCTGATGATCCAGGTGCGCGCGCACCGGCGCGAGCGCTCGGCAACGCCTTCCAGATGACTAATTTCCTGCGCGATATTGGGGAAGATCTCAATCGTGGTCGCATCTACATCCCTGAGGAGGACATCGAGCGCTTTGGCGCCTGGGACTCTTTTGGCTCTCGCAGGGTTACGGATGAGTTTCGCGAGCTGATGGCCTTCGAAATTGCGAGAACTCGGGGTTGGTATTCAGACTCATTTGCAGGTGATGATTACCTGCAAGGGAGGGCACTTCGGTGTATTCGAGCTGCTCGCAACCTATATGCAGCGATACTAGATGAGATTGAGCGAGTTAATTATGACGTGTTTACCGCTCGGGCTGTGGTAAGTCGAACCAAGCGTGTGAAGCTCCTGATACGAGCTGGTTTTCGTCCCTAGTTGACGGGTAAGGGCGCTTGTCGACTCGACTTAACCCCTGTGTTTGGACGGGGTAGGAGCTCATTGGTTAGCAACTTGTTGGAGGGAGAGGTGTGGTGTCCCAAAGTTCTCTCTGCGACCACATGGGCTGACAGAGGATGCTCAACCAAATATTGCGAGGAGAAGGTCGGTCTACTAAAGAACCCAGGTATTTTAGGACCAGGATCGTGGATTTCTAACCTCTTGGAAGGAGCTGGAGCGCTCCTGTAGATTGAACCTGCGTAAAGCAGGAGTCGAGGTTGCTAGCAAACTCGATTTTACTACGGTTCACAGAGACGATTACGAATCGAATGAGGTTGAGCCGGTAGATTCGGGTGGGTCATGACAACTGCGACGGTGCCTGCCAAGGGGATTCAACCCGCCAAGTCTGTCCAACCGCAGCGCTCACAGCGACTGCCAAGACTGAACTCACTGAGATTATTCGCAGCGATTGGTGTGGTGCTTTGCCATGTTGGCTATTTCTTCACCAGCGTTCGCGTGTTGCGCAAGGCTGAAGTCTATGGCTATGGCGGTGTCGAGTTCTTCTTTCTCCTCTCTGGCTTTGTCTTGACCTGGGCGTGGGCGAACCGACGCCCACAGGTACGCAGTTTTTGGTGGCGCAGAGTTGCCAAGCTTTACCCAATCACACTTGCGTTGATGGTATTTGCCTACCTGGCGCTTCCTCAGTATGAACGTATTCCTGGAGTCAAGGGCAAGGTGCTAGAACTCACCCTCCTTCAGGCGTGGTGGCCAAGCCAACGAATCTACTTTGGCGGTAATGGAGTAAGTTGGTCGCTGTCGTGCGAGATCTTCTTCTACCTCGTCTTCCCATTTGTGTTAGCAGGAGTGAAGCGACTGCGGACCACCGGATTTTGGACCTTGGGTGCTGTTACGTTATTGCTCCTCGTTATGGCTCCGCTCATCGCAAACTTAACTGGCGTATCTGAGCCGGTTCGCTATTGGTTATTCTTTGTCTTTCCTCCCTACCAGTTTGGATTCTTCCTGCTTGGTATGTTGATGGCTCGAGCGGTTGCAGGCGGCCTACGATTCCCTAAACCCACGCTTGTCTTCGCTGCTGCACTTGTCTGGCTTGGAGCGCTAGTAGCGGTGGGTGCTTTCTACTCGCTCTATCACAACAATGGACTACCACGACCGTTGGTGCTTTTGGTGGCGTTGCCGGCCTTCGTGGCCATGCTGGTTTCTGCTGCTTCTAAGGATCTTCGCCATGATGAATCGATACTGACAAGTCGCAAACTCACCTATCTTGGTGTGATCTCTTTCGAGCTCTACTTGGTCCATAAGCCATTGTTTTTGTTGGTGCAACCGTTAGGAGTCTGGAATAATAGCGGCGGCCTTGAGGGAGTTCTCGTCTTTGCGGGCTACCTTGGCATTGCGATCGTCGTCGCTATCGCCCTGCATCATCTGTTTCAGGCGCCCATCGAGCGTGTCTTGACCCGTTCTCCCGATCCTCTACGATGGTCACGGCGCTGCGGGAGTTGGTTGAAATCAGCCATGACCAGTGGGGTGGAGATTGTTGCATACAAGCTCAAGGGAAGAAAAGGTGAGATCAAGCGCGGATCGGTCAGCAGTCGCAAGCTCCGGGATTGATGGCGCTTCTTTGGACCAGCGCGGATAGCGTGAGATTCATATGAGTTTTTGGATCTACAATAAGACACAATAGCTAGCCAATCATGGAAACGTCTCTTACTCCCTGGGATGGTGCACTGGTGGCGCTTGCGACTCGACACGGCAAAGAGCGGGAGATAGCTCCTCCCCTTTTTGGTGTCGGTCTAGTCACCCGTGTCGTTGCGCTCGATACTGACCGCTTTGGTACTTTCGCAGGCGAAGTTCCTCGGCAGGGATCTGCCCGAGATACTGTGCTCGCCAAGGCTCGTGCCGGCCTAATCGCTGCTGGATTGCCGCGGGGAGTTGCATCAGAGGGGACACTCGGACCGTACCCAGATCTGCCTGTGTTGACCTACGATCATGAGCTCATCGGGTTTGTCGATGTCGAGTTAGGGCTGGTGGTTGTAGAGGAGGCGATGAGCTTCGAGACAGTGGTGGCCTCGACTCGAGCTCGAGTTGGTGACGATCTGACTAGATTCTTGCAACGTGTAGATTTCCCCGCCCAAGGCCTAATCGTGAGACGAGGCGATGGAGATCTAGGCGATCTCGTCAAGGGTATCGTTACCCTCGAGCAGTTGAAAGATGCTCTCTTTAGGATATCCGGGATCTCCACCGATGGAGAGGTAGTCATCGAGACCGATCAGCGTGCCCATCTATGCCCTACACGAAGAACGGTGATTCGTGAGGCCGCAGATCGGCTCGCCCAACGATTAGCGTGTCGCTGTCCAAGCTGCTCGTGTCCGGGTTTTGGCCTGCTGGAGCATGAATCTGGATTGCCTTGCCGAGCCTGTGGTGCAGAGACCAGCCTGGATCGAGCGATTGTCGAGGGCTGTTCCCGATGTGGGGAGCGGATACGGACGCCGATCGCCTCACTGGCGGATCCGACGCAGTGCGCCTTCTGCAATCCATAAGAGTGATGTTGGATCTCTGCGGAGTTGTGAAGAAGATGGCATAGAGACTTTGCAGCGACTTAGTTTCACAGTGAAGCGCACCACTACGCCCAAAGCTGCGTACGCCGCTTTGGAAGCCCCTCCTTAAGGGCGGGGAGGATGCCACCTCGGAGGAGTAGGCAAGGTCCTCCGAACGATGGATAATGGCAGACAAAGAGCTGGACTGAACATCCAGCACGCGAAGGACCTTGCATCTCTTTCACATCGACGCCGACATTGTGCGCCGATCGTATTGCGCCGAGAGTGCTTTGTGCTTAGAGCGTGCGCACTGACCTCGATAGACTCGACCGGTACATAAACGGTATGAACCCAGCTCCAATCAGGATGTGCATTATTATGAGGCCAATCATGGCAGTGGTGGACGTTGTGGCTGTCAGCGGAAGGGCAAGCGATGCCACCACCACTCCAACGGCGACCACCGTCCAAAGGATGGTCGCACGAGGTAGCCTTCGCTCCGCGATGGAGAGCAGCGCCCATCCAAGAAGTGAAACTGCTAGGCTCACGCCGATGATTTGGGCGAGCCCCAAAGTGGTTGCGGCTCCAGTTCCAAATCGAATTCCAAGATGGATCCCGAGTACGTGAACCTCTACAACCCACGCGACAACTGCGGCCACAACCGCATTATGAACGGCAAAGATCCTCATCTTTACGGGACTGCTTAACTGCTCGTGATTCGCCACTATCGTCATTTATTTCCCCTCCTTCGGGTTTATGCCATGCCCACTGCATTGCTGTTGATTAACCTATTGAGAAGAGATCTCATCGGTCATGACCCACAGGGAGCGATCCTTCTACCTCCATCTGGGCTCCCCGCTACTCCTCTCGGAGTAGAAGAGGGAGCACCTTCAGCAGCATGAGCTGTCTGAATTGGCGCCCTAGGCTGGATGGTTAATGAATGTTTTGTTGAAACTCCGACAGTCGCGATTCTGGTCGGTCCCAATTGGCACCGGGATAGTCGCAATCCTTGCAGTTGTCGGCGCCTGGGTCGAGGCCCATCCTCAGAACCATTACTCAGGGCTCCATCTCATCTCCCAGCCTCCGCTTATCGCGTTCATGATTCCGTTAGCAGCAGCGATAGCCCTTCTCTTTGTCCGTAAGCACCCAGTGGCGGTGTTTCTCTTCACCGTCATTGCTGCGATCGCATGGTCGGCTCTTGGTCAGTTGAACGGGGCGACACTTGTTCCAATACTTGTGGCAGGCTTCTGGATGGCCCAGGAGGATAGCTGGCGGAAGACGGCTCTAGTTGGACTGGCCGCCACCATCGTGCTCTGGTTCGCAAATGGCGCATTTGGGCCATTTGGGTTCATTGGCGGTCCTGGCCTCACCATGTGGCCGGAGATGATCGCAGCCCTCGCCCTTGGCGGAGTCGCCTCGGCTCGACGCCTTTGGCGGGAGGAGGCGCAAGCGCGCCAACGTGACGTTGAACGAGCTCGCGAGGAAGAGATCCATCTGATTATCAACCAAGAGCGGATGCGAATCGCTCGAGAACTACATGACGTCGTAGCCCACACGATGGCCATGATTAACATCCAAGCCAGCGCTGCTCAGCTACTTATCGACACTGATCCCAGTCGCGCCTCGACAGCTATCGTTGAGATTCGTTCGGCTAGTAAATCAGGGCTTAAGGAGTTGAGGTCAATCCTGGCGATTATGCGACCGCCGGAACGGGACGAGGCTCACGGCGAAGTTGTCCCAGATTTGCCTGCGATTCAAAGGCTCATAGCTGACTGGAGTCAAGCTGGCGTGTCTACCACACTTGTCATTAGTGGTGAACCTGGCGAGCTTCCCACCGAGGTTGTACTGGCGAGCTTCCGCATTATCCAGGAGGCTCTCACCAATGTGGCACGACATGCGAAGAACCCGACTACTCAGGTAACGCTTGCGTACACCCCGACTTCGTTGACGATCGAGGTGACAAACACTACCAGTAGCCCAGTCTCTGACTTTCAAGAAGGAGCAGGGTCGGGTCTGATCGGCATGCAAGAACGAGTGCGATCACTCTCAGGTTCCTTCACCGCTGGCCCTCTCGGTGATGACGGCTTTCAAATACGAGTGGTCCTACAACTCAAAGAAGGAGCGAGCCTGGAGGACATGACAGCCTCTGGGCTCAGCAACACATCACAATCTGGTGTCAACCACTCTGATGGTCGCTGATGATCCGTCTAATGCTCGTCGACGACCAGGCGCTGATTCGGGTTGGGTTGAGAGTGCTACTAGAGTCAGCTGACGATATTGAGGTGGTTGCCGAGGCGGCTGATGGCAAAGCCGCGATGGAGCTGTTGCACGTACAACCCGTTGACGTCGTCTTGATGGATATTCGAATGCCTATCCTGGATGGACTGGCAGCGACCAAGATTATCGCGGCCGATCCCGATCTCACTGAGACGCGCATCATCATGCTCACCACCTTCGCAGAGGACGAGTACATACTTGAGGCCATTAGGAATGGCGCTAGTGGCTTTCTCGTCAAAGAAAGTGAACCGTCCGAACTGGTTAATGCGGTACGAGTTGTCTATCGAGGTGAAGCACTGCTATCTCCGAGTGTAACTAGATCACTAATCGCCAACATTGCGAGGAGGAGTACCCCGGTACCGACGAACCAATCTGCGCTCGATATCTTGAGCGATCGAGAGCGAGAGGTGCTCGTACTCGTTGGATCTGGTCTCAGCAACACTGCGATTGCCGAGAAGATCTACCTCAGCCCATTGACGGTTAAGACCCATGTCAGCCACATCATGTCGAAGCTTGAGGTGCGCGATCGTGCTCAACTTGTGGTTATCGCCTATGAGACTGGCCTGATCCGTCCCTCTCTGTCATGACGAAGGCACAACAAAGCCTCAGACAACCCTTCGTTCACCGGGGAGGAGTCGGTCCGATTGGAGCTGATCTAGTCGCCGTGGACTCAGCCTTGGCTGACCGACTACGACTTTATCGAACTCGGATTCCAGTTCTGGACGACCTCGAGCTGCATCATGGGTCTGAGTCGAGCTGGTATCACTGGGGCAAGCATACCGTAGGGCTCTTCGTTATAGAGATGGTGGAGGGCATGGCAACGTTTTAGGTACTCAAGATAGCGCACTTTGGGTATCGCGCCGAGGCGTTGGTGAATGTAGAAGTCATGCACGAAGCTATAGGCGGCACCGTACAGCGTGATGCCGATAGCGATCGGTAGCAGGATCGGATGATGTGAGGTAGCTTGCCAAAAGAGGATGATGGTGGGTAAGGCAAACCCGATGGGGAACAGGTCGTTGGCTTCAAACCGAGTCTCTCGAGGAAGGTGATGCGAGGCGTGGAGAACCCAGCCTACGCCGTGCATGATCGCCCGGTGAGCAAGATACGCTACTGGTTCCATGACGATAAAGGTGGCGATGATAATCGCGACAAAGGTCATTCAGCTCTCCTTGTGTCTCTCTCATTCTAACCCTGGAGTCGGGTTAATTATTCTCGGGTGTTATGGATGAGTTGGTTGTTGAGATGCCAATTACTGCAATCCTAGGTGCGGACGCGGCCGTGAATTCAGGCTTTGTGCCTGCTTAGCCTGCGCTGTCCTTGCTGACGGAGTGGCTCTTGGGTGCCAGGCGAAGCCACAACGTGATCGTGAGAAGCGTGAGTGCAAACCCATAGGCGAAGTCTTCGATCGGAATCGAGAAAGGGAATCGAATCTTGGAGAACTGGTGAGGATTGTAGATGACGATGGGGCTCGACAGCTTGGTGAGCCAGCCATCCACAGGAATTTGGAAGAGTGCCACGATGATCCAGGTAATCCAGAAGTTGAGAGTTCTAATCGCACCCGACCTGGTGATCAAGAGGTCGATGATAACGGTGACGATGACTGCCGCTAGCGCCTCTGCTGTATAGATGCCCATCAGCCTCTCCGTTGCTTTAGCCGCGCGACGATCTGCTGGCGGTGGCGAACTGTTTCAAAGGTCAATAGGGCACAGATGGGTATCACGATAAAGAACGCAACCTCTTCGATGGGCAGAACACCGGCTAGCCTGATTCCGGTGGTAAATTGGCTCGCGTAGGTCCATAGCCGTTGGTGGATTGAGAACGCGTCAAAGAGCGAGAAGGTGATTGCGACGATTGCTATTGTCGGCGCGAGTCTTCGAGGCTGACGCCAAACCCGTGCACCAAGCAACTCAAGTGGGAGGGTGACCATGAGGCAGAGGGCCATCAATATAAGGTACTGGAGATGAGCCATCGCTCTGATAGCCTAACGCGTCCAGTGGCTAACTCTGGGCCTGCCGGCGCCTGGTTGAGCGCCGCTCCACGCCCTGGGCGGAATCCTGAAACCGGGCTAGTTGGCGTTCTATGAGGACGCCCGCCGTAGTAGTATTTTGTAGTAGTCCTTTGCAGCGTCGCAGGACGGATAGAGTCGGTAGGTCATATGGAATTAGAGAACGTTAAGGGTCCGAGTGACCTCGCGGAGTTGAGCATTGCCGAGCTTGAGGATCTCGCGAGCCAGCTTCGCCACAGAATAGTGGGTACGGTCTCGAAAAATGGCGGGCATCTCGGCTCCAACCTTGGGTCGGTCGAGATCACATTGGCGCTCCACCGCAGTTTTGACTCTCCTCGTGATGTGATTCTCTTCGACACTGGACATCAGGCCTACCCGCACAAGCTCCTCACTGGTAGAAATGCCGACTTTGATTCATTACGTCGACGCGGAGGAATTTCCGGTTATCCAAATAGGTCCGAGTCAGAGCACGATTGGATCGAGAATTCGCATGCCTCCACGGCTCTCAGCTACGCTTATGGCATGGCTGCGGCGTTTCAGCTCGGAGCCGATGATCCCGCCGCTCTGCCACTTCGGAGGGTAGTGGCGGTCGTTGGTGATGGTGCATTGACGGGAGGAATGGCGTACGAGGCGCTTAATAATATAGGTCACCGTCGTCTGCCTATTATCATCATCTGGAACGACAATGGACGCTCCTACGCCCCCACGATCTCGAGACTCTCATCATCGTTGACAAAGCTTCGGCTGAACCCCTCCTATATTCAGGCTCGTAACCGTATTAAGCAGGTAATCACAGACCTGCCAAAGGTTGGGAATCGTGCAGTAAGTTCTCTTGCAAACATGACGTCTGCTTTGCGTGAAGCGATCGAACCCCGGGTGTTCTTCGAGGCGCTCGGGGTGCGCTACACCGGACCCATTGACGGTCACGATATCTCTGAGTTAGAGTACGCACTCGCCGGCGCCAAGGAGTGGAATGGACCGATAGTGATCCACGTGCTCACTCAGAAGGGCAAGGGCTATCCTCCTGCCGAAGATGATGAGTTGCAGTGTCTACATGATCTTAAGGTTCCACAGGTCTTTTCGGACGTTGAGGGTGGTCCACCCTTGTCTTACACCCAGACATTCTCAACTGAGCTCGTCCGAATCGGCCGCGAGAATCCATCAGTGGTAGTTTTGACGGCTGCTATGGGTGGCCCTACAGGGCTACTTCCTTTTGAAGAAGCGTTCCCTCATCGCTATTTTGATGTGGGAATCGCTGAACAACACGCGGTGACCTCGGCGGCTGGAATGGCGATGGCCGGCCTGCATCCCGTGGTTGCAATCTATTCAACCTTTATGTCGCGCGCCTTTGATCAGGTGAACCTCGACGTAGGGCTCCACAATCTCGGAGTTACCTTCGTCATGGATCGCGCCGGAATTACCGGTGATGATGGACCGAGCCATCACGGCATCCTGGACCTGGTGCAGATGCTCTCGGTCGCTAACATGACAGTTTTCGTACCCTCATCGGTAGAGGAGTTGCGCGTTCAACTCCGTTCAGCCATCGCGATCGAGGGCCCCTCCTCGCTCAGATTCTCCAAGACCCTTGCCCCTCGAATGGTGCGAGGTGGAGTTGGAGAAGGCATGCACGCTCGAGTGGTCCGTGAGGGCTCGAGCCGACAGGTGGTGGTTGGAATAGGGAAGATGCTGGTTCCAGCTCTTCTTGCCGCAGACCTGTTGGAGGCGGACGGATACGACTGCACCGTGGTTGATCCGAGGGTTATCCGACCCTGTCCGCTCGAGTTGGTTGAGCGACTCGGAGCGGCAGTTCAAGTGATCACGGTGGAAGATGGTCTCATTCATGGAGGCGCGGGTGAGTACCTTGCTCAGATCGTGCATGAGATCAACCCTCATGTGGCCTTTTGTCATCTTGGTGTGCCGAGCGAGTACCTACCACACGGGAATGCGGATGCGCTTCTTACCGAACTTGGACTTGATGGCTTGGGTATTGCTGGTTCTATTCGAGCCTTCCTTGCTCGAACAGAGGACCCGGTTCGTCGCACTGGGCGTTAGTCGCTGTTTTCAGCTGCCGATTTTTTCGCTCTGAGGTGGGCAAGGTAGTGGTGTCGAGGGCGATTGCGTCGTACTGGAGCACCCCATCTACAAGCCAGCTTAGGGCGTTCGATGGTCGAACCAGTGCCGGCATTCTGCCGTGGATAGGCGCTACGAACTCGTCTGCATCTCGAGTGAGGATCACGAAAGACTGCAGCGAGTAGTCGACTAACCCAGCGGCGAAGATCAACGGAGTTGTCGCCGATGGGCTAAAGAGGACGATGCCAGCCGGTCCGGACTCGTAGAATCCATTCATTGGCACCAGTGCCCGCCCTCGATCGAGAAGGCGTCTGAAGGTAGGACGTTCGTGCATACTCTCTGATCGTGCATTGATCAGCATGGGTCTACCCACGCGCCGGAAGCCAAATGATGCCTGAAAGATTCGTTCTCGGGAAAAAACGATGGCCTGATCGGTCGGTAGAACCGTCGGAGCCCGTGGGCTTGGCACAACCATCGTCAAACCCAGTGTCAACAAAAGCTGATGGCACTCGGCTGGGCCGATATTTTGTTCGAATCGTGCGCACATACCCCCGCCCGTGTGAGTTCGAGTTCTAGCTTACTTGCTCGTCGAGAGGACTCTCGGAGGTGCAAGCTCACAAGGGTCGGCACCAGGGTTGTTGATCATCGTTACGCACGAGTCTTCACTCAAGTCCCGTCATCCTTGCAAAGCTATAGTTGGAGTACGCTATACGTTGCTACCATCGGTAATTTCTTTGCAAGTCACGTGCTTATTGTGGGTGGATAGTTGTTGGTCCCGCTTGGTGTGCTCAGGAGGTTCAGCCGATGGTCCCCCTTCGTTGCCTAGACTAATGCTGCTATGAGTATCTTCGAGGACTTCACGGTTCGCATTCAGCACTTTGTTTGGCAGCGTCGGGTGGAGTCGTGGGAACACGAAGCGTCGCCAAATCTTGGTAGGGTCATAGATGCAGTTGTCGACCAGGCCTCACCTACTCTGGAGATGCGTGCTCTCGACCTTGGTTGTGGATCTGGACAGGTCAGCCTTGTACTCGCCCCTCAAGTCGCCGAGATGATAGGGGTAGACATCTCTGAGGGTATGGTCACACGCTTCTTGGCACGAGCGACCGAGGAAGGGTACACCAACGTGGAGGGTCGAGTCTCTCCTCTCGAGCGCCTAGAGGTTGATCCAGGGTCAATTGATTTGATCGTCTCGAATTACGTCTTCCATCATCTGAATGACGATGGCAAGGCTAGGGTAGTCAATCTCTGCTACTCATGGTTGAAACCAGGCGGTCGCTTGGTAATTGGAGACATGATGTTTGGCCGTGGTGGCACCGCAGAGGATCGTCAGGTTATCTTGGGTAAGGTAAGACTACTTGCAGCCAAGGGAGTCGGAGGTTACTGGCGAATCGCGAAGAATGCGTTTCGCTATCTGTTTAGAGTCCAAGAGAAACCGATAGCGAAGGAGCGCTGGATGCAGCTGTTTCTCGATGCTGGATTCCACAATATCGAGGTGTTGACTGTTGTCGCTGAGGCCGGAGTGGTCGTTGGCGACAAACCTGGTGGGCAGGAGCCTCACTAGGCGTCGACTAGAGTAGTTGGCGGAATGCTTGCCAGCTAGACGACAACAAGCCTTTCAAGCACAGGCGCTTTGGAGAGGAGGTATTGGTGCGATCGGAACCCCCAAGTACCACTCCTCATCTGTTAGCGGATCGCGCGTAGCGAGCCGCTTTTTCTTCAGTTCCAAAGTCGCATCTCCCCTGGCAGAAGGAGGTCTCTGTTGTGCAAAACCTCGACCCACGTTTGGACAACGATGAATCAGCTATTCGCGGTGGACTCGGTAAAATTTCCGTCGGCGAGCTGCGCTCTTCTCCGTCACTCAAACGAAAGCTGCTTGCGCTTCTCGCGGTAATTGGCCCTGGCATAATTGTCATGGTTGGAGACAACGATGCAGGCGGAATCACTACCTACGCGCAGGCTGGTCAAGCGTATGGTTATACCCTGCTATGGCTCATGCCGGTCTTGGTGATCGTATTGGCGGTCTCGCAAGAGATGGTGGTACGGCTCGGTGCTGTTACCGGTGTAGGCCACGGGAAACTACTCAAGGAGCGCTTTGGTAGGTTCTGGGCAGCCTTTTCAGTAGTGGACCTCTTTGCGCTCAATCTATTGACTCTCATAACTGAGTTCATCGGTGTTCGCTATGCACTCGGCTACTTTGGCGTACCCCCAGCAATTGCGGTTACGGTGATGGGTATCGTCCTGGTAGGCGCCGTCGCGAGCGGACGGTTCGAGCGATGGGAGCGTTTTATGCTCGTGCTCGTGCTCGTAAGTCTCTTGGTGATACCGCTGGTGCTCTTGACTCACTGGCATGTGGGTGGCGTCGCTACTGGCCTGTTGATTCCTGGAGTAAAAGGTGGCATCACATCGACGGCGACTATTTTTATAATCGGTATCGTCGGAACAACCATTGCGCCCTGGCAACTATTTTTTCAGCAATCCAACGTGGTAGACAAGCGGATCACACCACGCTGGATTAAGTACGAACGAGCAGATACCTTTATTGGTGCCATCGTGACAAATGCGGCAGCGGCTTGCGTGATGATCGCGGCAGCCGCGGTGTTTGTTGGCTTCAAGGTAGGTGCTTTCCAAGACGCTGGGCAACTCGCCCAGGGGTTTGCTAGCCATGCGGGTGCGATCACCGGTGTCATCTTTGCGATAATCCTCCTTGAGGCTTCTCTAATCGGTGCAGCAACGGTCACACTCTCGACCTCGTACGCGCTTGGCGATCTTTTTGGCGTCGATCAATCGCTGAATACACCAGTTCGGGAGGCCAAAGGCTTTTACGCCTCTTATATTCTCTTAGTCGCTATTTCGGCTGGTGTAGTGCTCATCCCATCGTTACCACTCAGCCTGGTTAATCTCGCCGTTCAGGTTTTGGCGGGAGTTTTGCTCCCTAGCGCCCTGCTGTTTCTTCTGTTACTATGCAACGACAAAGAGATTATGGGCCCTTGGATGAATCCACCGTGGCTCAATATTCTCGCGACTTTTATCGTCTCGTTGCTGTTGCAGCTCTCGTTGATTTTGACGATCGTGACCGTCTTGCCCACCATCTCGGTGACTGGACTCTTGATTGGCACCTTTATCCCTGTTGTTGTTGTGACCGTCGGTGTGGCGATCTACCAGGTGAAGATACGCACTCCGGAGCACATTGACAGAGTAGCACGCCTTAGTTGGTCGATGCCTGCGTCGGCACTCCTGCACCGTCCCCCCCAGTCGCGTGGTCGCGGACTAGTTCTTCTTTTCGTACGCATCTACCTGATCATCGCGGTCATCCTGATGGTGATCAGTTTTGTACGCCTTGGTTCTGGTTAACTCGCTAACGGCCAGATTAAGGTCGTTCGCAGCTTCTGTGACTCGCATTGTGGCCGACGGTGTGGGGAGTGCCGATCCAACATGCCGAGAGTGGCAGCTATAGTCGACCTCTGTTCGTGATGGTCCGGTTGCTATTCGCTGAGTGCCTCTTGGCGTCGGCGCCAGCTTGGCGTGATCGTCCGTGGCAGTACGTCGTCAACGGTAACCGATCCGAGTAGAAGACCGTCGTCATCGACTACCGCTAGCGCTGCGAGGTTGTAGTCGGCCATCAGCACGGCCACTTCGCTGAGGTCGGAGCCGGGCTGCACAACCGGAGGTTCTGTCTCGGCGTGTTTGGCGAGCGTGTCTTGCTGGTCAGCGCTGATCATGGCAGAGATGGCGATTTGGCCGTAGAGGTGGCCCGAGCCATCGGTCAGGAAGATCGACCACAGGTTGTGTGGAAGTGCATCGCGGTTTCTCAGCACCTCACAGGCGTCGGCCACCGTCATGTTTGGGTCTAATGTGATGACATCGGTCGTCATGAGGCCACCTGCTGATTCCGGATGGTAGTTGAGTAGCCTAATAATTGGCTCACGAGCGTCAACGGGCACCGCCGCCAACACTCCCTCACGCCTATCCTGGTCGAGGCTGAGAAGTAAATCTACGGCGTCGTCAGGCTCCATCTCGCTGAGCAGCTCGCCAACTTCTGTATCGGTACGATGGCGGATGGCGTCGCGTTGTCTCGCTGGCGCCAACTCTTCGACGACGTCTGCCTCAAATTCAGGGTCTGCTTGCAAGGCACCTAGAATCTCCTGCCCTTCAACTTCAGAGGCCTCTTCCAAGAGGTCGGCTAGCTGAGCAGGGTGGAGCTTGCGGATGCTGCGGAGTTCTAGACGTTTGCGCGCGCTTGGCACATGGCCAACCAGGGGAACGAGGTCGAGCCAGTCAACCAACGAATGCTCTCTTGCCGATCGCTTCGCTTTAAGCCATCTACTCCGGTGTGCGGTAGCGGCGTCAATTGAGACGGCGCGCCAGATTGTCTGTTCACAGTTGAAACCGACGTCTTTGGCGGTTACCAAACGCGGTCGTAATTTGGATTTTGTCCATATCAGGTGGTGATTGAGAAGATCGCGTTCGATCAGTATCTCTTGAGGTCGACGTTCAAATGCAGAGAATTCTGAGAGGGCCTGGTCGGTTGCGACTGACTCTTCTGTGAGGCGCACCAGCTTGTCGCTGGATATGAAAATGGAGGTATCGTTGACTGAGACCAAGAAGCCGGTCAAGACCGGATATCTTGCCTCCTCGAGTCGAAGAACGGCGTCTTCGACCTTGCCAATCTCTGATCCCTGTACAAACACGGGATTTCGGACAACCTCGGTAAACCATAGGAGTTGATCCATCAGGTTGATAAGTGTAGTACCTTCGCTTATGTTTTCCGAGCGTCTTGGGCCGACCGACTGACGAGGCTACCGAGCGGTAAGCTATGGTCCGTGATACCGTGGAGTGAGATCGCCGCAGTGGCGAATGATTGACAAACTTAGGATAGCCTTCACCCTCTATCGTGGGAATCCGCATTCAGGGGGCCAGGGTGTCTACACCGCTTTTTTGACGCGAGAGCTCGCCAGGTTGGGGCATGATGTTCAGGTCTTCGCTGGACCGCCGTATCCACAACTTGATCCACGCGTGACTCTGCACAAGGTGCCCGGACTAAACCTCTTGAGGGAGCCAGACCCTTTTCGATTTCCAAGCCTCAACGAATTCAAGAGCATCGAAGATCTCTTCGAGTTCGGACTCATGAGCGTGGGTGCCTTCCCGGATCCAAAAGGTTTTGGATGGCGACTACGGAGGTATCTTGACGAGCTTCGGCATGATTTTGACCTTGTTCACGATAACCAGTCTCTGAACTGGACGCTTGCGAGGCTGGCGCGCGAGGGAGTTCCGATACTCTCGTCAATCCACCACCCGATTAGTGTCGATCGTAGGCTCGCTCTTGAGGCCGCCGAATCGATCAAAGCTCGAGTTGGTCTCCACCGCTTCTATAGCTTTATTCCTATGCAGGTATCTGTGGCACGCGAGATCCCTCGAATTCTCACGGTCTCGCAGTCGTCTGCCGGAGATCTGGCGAGAGAACTTGGTGTTGATCGTCGCAAGATCTCTGTGGTGCCTATAGGTGTTGACACCGATCTCTATGCTCCTCATCCTGATATTCCTCGTGAGCAGGGGTTGATCTGTACCACTGCAAGTGCTGATGTCCCCTTGAAGGGGCTGCGCTATCTAATCGAAGCGGTGAGCCTGTTGCCATGGACAAGGCTTATCATTATGGGACCTCATGAGAATTCGAACCAACTCCGAGCACTGCTCGCTCGATTCGGGCTCCAAGACAGGGTAACGGTGACCGGAGCCCTCACGCGTGAGGAGATGGTGCACGTCTATGCACGCGCAAGTGTGGCTGTTGTGCCATCGTTGTACGAGGGATTCTCATTGCCAGCAGTAGAGGCGATGGCATGCGCAGTCCCGCTGGTAGCCGCACGAGGAGGTGCCTTGCCTGAGGTGGTAGGCGACGCGGGGGCGATGACAACAGCAGGTTCAGCAAGAGCCTTGGCGGAGGCGATTGAGGCTGTGCTGGCGGCTGGTCCAGCAGCTCTCGAGCGTGGACTCTATGCAAGAGAGCGCGCTATTGCGCGGTTCTCATGGCGCCAGACGGCGCTCGCGACTCTAGATCAGTACCGTGGACTCGTGAGTGGAACGCCATGATCAGCTTTCGCTGGGAGGAGCTTGACGACATTAGTCATTCTCGGGTGCTCGATCTCGGCGCAGGCACTGGCCGACACCTGCGTGCTCTGGACGCCAAGGGCGCTTGGGTTGTCGCCGGGGATCTGCGACCGGAGATCCATGCCGCTTCGGGTGGCGTGGTGCAGCTAGATGCACATCATCTCCCCTTCTTGGATGCGAGCTTCGATCTCGTCGTCGTCTCAGAGGTGCTCGAACACGTCCCAGATCCACTCATAGTTCTCCAGGAGTGTGCTCGCATCGTAAGTCCTGGGGGAATGGTGGTAATCTCAGTGCCTCGTTGCGGGCCTGAGGCGATTAATTGGCTGCTCTCTCTAGAGTATCACAGTGTCCCTGGTGGCCACATCCACATCTTCACTCGTGGTGAGCTCAGTGCTCTAGCCCGGGAGGCGGGTTTTGCCACAGTGAAGACTCACCACAGCCACGCGCTCCACAGTCCTTACTGGTGGTTGAAGTCCTTTGTCGGCATAGAGCACTCTCCCAAAGTTGTGCCGGTACGCTGGTACGAACGAGCATTGGTTAGTGAACTCATGGGTCGGTCACCATTGCTTACTCACATCGAGTCGATCGCGAATCCGGTGCTCGGGAAAAGTATCGTCCTGTATTTGAGGATCGACCGCTGATGATCGAACTAGAGGCGACGCTAGATAGTATCTGTGCTCTCCAGGATCGACGTGGTTTGATTCCATGGGCGAAGGGGAGTCACGCTGATCCATGGAACCACACTGAGGCGGTGGTTGCTTTAACGCTCGGTGGTCGACACCGAGCCGCCAAGCGAGGTATCGAATGGCTGGCATCGGCTGTGAATCGCGATGGCTCTTACTGCCAGTTCTTTACGAGTTCAGCGGTTCTTGAGCCGCGTATCGATTTGAATAACTGTCTATACCCGGCGGTAGGGTTGCTCGCCTATCTGGTAAGCGCGAGAGACATGAGCAGTGTGCGCAGCTTTCTAGTCTCCTTTGACGTAACCGTTGATTTTGTCCTGGATCAACAGCGAAGTGATGGTTCGTTCCCTTGGGCTCTGTCGCCTGATCGAACGGCGCTAGAAGGCTCTTTGTTGGCTGGATCATCGGCAATGCTGCTCTCGCTTGAGGCGATAGAGGCGTTGGATATGATGATCGGTCGAAATCGTCCACGAATCAAAGAGGCCGCATCTGCACTGTGCAACTACATTAGCGACCCTCACAGCCAGTTTCTGGCCAAGGAGGCCTGGGCGATGGACGGGTACTATCCGATTCTGGCGGGAGTTCTCGATGATGTGGACGCAAGTAAGCGGATGAAGGCATTTCTACTGCGTCACTATGTAACCGGGTGCGGTATACAAGCTATTGCAGACAGCGGCTGGGTAACGGCGGCGGAGACGGCCGAGACGGCGATGGCTTTGGTCCGTATCGGCGAACTTGGTATGGCGCGGCAGATGCTACAGGACATAGAGCAGCTACGTTGCGGCGATGGAGGATACTTGACCGGCTGGGTCCTCCCCGACAGGGTAAGCTTCCCATCGGAGGAGGAGAGCGCCTACTCTGCAGCGGCGGTAATTATCGCCCACTACCTCGTCGCCCTCGGAAGACCTTCGGGTCTCATCGAGGGTATCCTAGCGCGGGAGTGAGTTCACCGGGTGTCGTTGTAACCCAACCAATGGTCCTTCGCGATCCACCAGTCTGAATCCAGAGTGGAGTGCTGCCACCATAATCTCATAGGGTGGTCGTCCGCCGAGTGCCGGATCTTCGAAGACGTCATCGATGATGATCATGCCGTTGTCGGCGAGCAACGCAATCGCACAGAGGTAGTCTGTCCACGCCGACAGCGGATCATGGCCACCGTCGATCATGATCATCGCGAAGCCGGGTCTCAGTAGTGTAGCTAGGACCTTGCTGCTGGCTATCAGTACGGTTACTTGATCACGGAGGTTCGCGAGTTCGAGCGTGTCCATCAATATAGTGCTTGAATCTAGACGTCCGTGGACTCGATCGACTATGGCTGGGTCATAATAGGGGAACGGCGGCTTCATCTCGATCGACCCAAGATGGCGATCTACTGTGATCAGCGAGCGATGGTGATGGCGCGCAATCGTACCGAGCACCACGGTCGAACGTCCGCAGTAGCTCCCAATCTCGAGCAATGGTCCCTCTGACCTCGCTAGGGCTAGCTCAGTTAGCCGTGAGAGCCCTCTCAATTGTCGCAAAGGGAAGTACCCTGGTACCGTCGCAGCAAAATCGAGCGCTGACGCTAGCTCAACGTCACTGATCATCTGAGAGCTGCTGATTTAGGAGCAATGCTTGGATCACCACCGACAGAGAAC
The DNA here is from genome assembly GCF_000949255.1 of Ferrimicrobium acidiphilum DSM 19497. Taxonomy (NCBI): domain Bacteria; kingdom Bacillati; phylum Actinomycetota; class Acidimicrobiia; order Acidimicrobiales; family Acidimicrobiaceae; genus Ferrimicrobium; species Ferrimicrobium acidiphilum. The sequence continues at coordinate 152,526 of NZ_JXUW01000003.1, forward strand.
GACCCATTTTCTAACGTCAAAGGTCGACTCCTTCCTTTCTGCATCTCTACGATTCCGGCTTCACTCACATTTCAAGCCGATAACGCATAGCTGCTCTGGTCGGAACCCAAGCTGGCTAAGACAGAATGGAGCTGAGTCGACCTGCATATCGATCGCGGAAACGTAGATTCACTCGGTAGCGCTCAAGTGTCTGCGCTAGCAAGCGCTCACCAGCTGGGAGCTTATGAGACTCGAAGAAGGAGAAGACTTGCGAAGAACGTTGATACGATGACGGTGAAATCAGCGTTGGCAGGGATCCGAATGCAAGGTCGTAATTATTTGCCGGAAGCCTTGCTAGAAGCTCGTCGAAGTGCGAGAAGGCGAAGTCAAGTCCGATCTCACCCACCGCCTCGTTGGCGATGATGCGGTTGAGAACGAAGGCTCCATCCTGGGATCTAATTGAGGAGAGAATCATGGGTAGAAGACGGTTGATTAGCGACGGCTGTCGAAAATCAGCCAAAGCGAGGAGATGACGTCGCTCATCTAGCGGGTCAACCGGATTGCGGTAGCGATCGAGCATGAAGGCAAACTCCGAGTCATCGCCATGCTTGGCGACGGTGGCAAGCACGGCATTGGCTAGATCGCCACTTGGTCCACCGACACCGCTCATCTCCTCGCGGAACCACTGAAGTGCCTGTTCGCGGACGTCAGGGTCATCAGCAATTGTGCCAAGTGCGGTAAAGGCAACCGATCGAGCGACCTTGGTTCTAGGGGTATCGGAGGGAGTTGGCTCCATGCCCAAGGCTGAGATCAACGGATTGAAGATATTGGTAGTGAGCTTAACGACTAGCGCTTGCTCTTCCGGTGACGCAATACGCTGCAAGAGCCCAAGGGAGGATGACACTACCTGCAAGACGTTGGGGTCGGTCTCGGTCGCGCAGTGGTTAAACAGCTCGACTGCATCGGCCAGCGACACTTGGTCTGCGAGAACCAGAGCCCAGGTGTCGGCGATTAGGTTAAAACGTTCGAGCATCGCAAGCTCGCTAAAGCGTTCGCTGATCTTGGGCAGTACCTGTTGGGAGTACCGCGTGCGGTATACCCCGATGCCTCCTGCATTGACGATAATCGGCTCGGAATCGGCGGTTAACACCTGGTCTTGCTGGCCAAGCAGCACCCGACCCTCTACCCCGTTCAACTCCCGGCTCACCACCGGTATGAGCCAACTAGAGCCAATTTCGCCGACAGGATCACTCTCGTCGCTCAAGAAGCGGAATGGAACTTGAGAGAGGCGGACTCCGTTTGGCAAAGCATCGACGGTGACGAGTGGATGACCCCCCTGCAAGATCCAGGTGTTCATCATCTCGGTGACTGGTTGATCGCTTGCCTCTTCAAGTGCGGACCAAAGATCCTCAGTCTCTGCGTTGCCATGGAGGTGGCTGTTGAGGTAGCTCCTTACGCCGGCTTTGAAGGTCTCCTCACCGAGGTACTGCTCCATCATCTTGATCACTGAACACCCCTTCTCGTAGGTGAGAAGATCAAACATATTTTCGGCGTCTGATGGTGCTATCACGGGAAATTCGATCGGCCTTGTTGATGGAAGTCCATCCACGTTGAGTGCTCCTAGGCGGGCTATGCCGAAGGACTCCCACTTGTGCCATTCAGGGTTGAACGCATCCGATGCGCCCGTCTCCATAAAGGTCGCAAAAGCTTCGTTTAACCAGATTCCGTTCCACCATTTCATGGTGACCAAGTCGCCAAACCACATGTGCGCAATCTCATGACAAACTACGTCACAGATGCGCTCAAGCTCCATCTGTCCCGCTCTCGTCTCATCGACCAGAAGTGCCGTCTCTCGAAAAGTAACCGCTCCGAGATTCTCCATTGCGCCGAAGGCAAAATCGGGAATCGCGAGCAGATCGAGTTTTGGTGCCGGATATGGTATCTGGAACCAATCCTCGAAGTAGGCGATTGCATGCTGTGCAACCCGAAGCGCATAGCTAGTAAGCGCCTCTTTGCCCGGTGTGTGGATTACACGCACTGGTATACCGTTGGCGATCACCGGAGTCGTGGCTCGCAGGTCGCCGACGATAAAGGCCAGCAGGTAGGTGGACATAATCATGGTGGTTTCGTACTGGTGGGTTACGAAGTCTGAGTTGTCGCTTGGTTGGCTAGCAACTTCGGGATAGTTTGAGATCGCCTCGAGGGCCGCTGGTGTCTCGAGGGTCACGGCAAAGGTGGCCTTCATGTCGGGTTCGTCGAAACATGGGAAGGCTTGCCTTGCACCAGTGGATTCAAATTGGGTTGTGGCCATCTTGCGGCTAACCCCTTGTTCGTCGTTGTAGACGGAGCTATAGAGGCCCGAAAGGTCAGAGCGCAACCGTGCAGAGAACTCCAGGTAGATCTCAGCATCGGTCCCGGCCGTTAGCGGAGCAGTCCGTTGAATTTGTACGATCTCATGGGCTGGGTCGACCGTGACTGAGGCGGACTCTCCGTTGACGCGAGCAAGCGATACGGTAATGTCAACTGCATTGAGCTCGATGAGCGCTGTAGCCTCGTTGACTCGCACTGCAATAGTCTCGTATCCTGAGAAGACCTCTTGATCGGGGTCGATATGAAGGAAGAGGTCGTAGTGGACGGGCTCAACGGACCGGCTTAAGCGGTATGGGTTATCATCTCTCACCTCAACTACGATAGCCGAGATCGGCGCCAGGGGCGAGCCAAGCGTCTGGAATCCGTGTTGACTAGGTCAACTCCACCTCTAACACCTACTACCGTCAGTGGGATCGGACGCGCAAGTGACTCCTTCGCAGAACGAATGACAGTGGTGATCTGTGCACGAGACTGGGTTCTTGAGGTAGCTGCAAAGATTGGGTGTAAATGACCTTGGAACGCTCCTAGGCTGGAACCCCGTGAAACCAGTTACAGTCTTGGGGTTTGGGTCTGCCATAGTCGACGTCTCGATTCCCGTAGCGGACACCCAGCTTCGTCAGCTCGGGTTGACGAAGGGATCCATGCGTCTAGCTACTCGTGAGGAGCAAGAACGCATCATTGGGAGTCTTCCCGGCGACTGGGACCGACAGGGGGGTGGATCGATCGCCAACTCTCTAGTAGGACTATCGCTACTCGGTGTCGACAGCGCGCTGTACACCGCTATTGGCGGCGACAGCGACGGTAATATTTTCACCCGGGACCTCAGCGAACTTGGAGTCGAGGTTGTCCTCTCTGAGCAGGCATATTCGGCTGGCACTGGCCGCTGTGTGGTGCTTGTGACCGAGGATGGGCAGCGAACTATGCTCACGTACTTGGGCGCCTCACAGGAACTCTCCGCTGAGTTATTCCCTTTTAAGGTCGCGACTGGGACCCCATTTCTCTTTGTGGAGGGTTATCTGTTGGACGTTCCTGGCCTTGGGGATCGTCTTTTTGAGGTGGCCCGCACGGCACGTCGCTATGGGACCAAGGTTGTCTTTAGTCTCTCGGATGCGGGGCTTGTTGAGCGCCATCTAAAGAGTCTTCAGCGTTTGTTGCCGGCTAGCGTTGACTATCTGTTAGCGAATGGTGAGGAGGCGAGCGCCTTCACTCAGCGCAGTGATCTCGATCAGATAGTTGAAGTGCTGTCGAACATGCGCTTTGCTGGAGCTGTGACCCTAGGCGATCGCGGAGCTCTCTATTTTGGGGCGGATCGATATGAGTACCTAGAGGCACCAACTTATGCTCATGCTGTCGATACAACTGGAGCTGGAGATCTATTCGCGGCTGGCTTCATCGCCGGTCTAGTCCATGAGTTGAATCCAGTCGATGCATTGCGGCTTGGTCAAGCCTTGGCCGCTGAAGTTATTGCCCACCCAGGAGCTCGACCCCAGGTGGATCTCGGTGCCTGGCTTGCAGAGCATGAGCCAGACCTAGCGAACACCTAAGAGGGATGCGATCCTTCAGCGAAACGCACACGGAGACTTATCCTGGTGTCTGAAGAATGGAGGCGATACCGTAGGCGATTGCGATCATGGCTGTGGCAAAGGATGCGGCTAAGAGGATCTCAGACAGAGTTAGGAGTCGATCTAAGACGGCGAAGGAGATTGCTGCACTGACGCTCCCGATGGAGTAGCTCGAATAGACCATAGAGAAGGCAGACGCATGAAGACGAGGCTCAAAACGATGAGTGACTGCGTAGGTGCGCAAGCCATTGAGTGGCGCGATGAAGCTGCCAAAGATGAATAGCATGCTCCCAAGTGCCAGCTCGCTGTGATCGCCAAGTCCGCTTGCGACCAGACAGATAGAGAGCCCCAGCAGGGAGAGGGCGATCCTCTTTAGTGGTTCTAGGTTGGCTGAGTGCGTCGCGTGATGAGCATACAGGACTCCTCCGAGGATGGATCCAACGGATAGAAGCGCCATGGCGAGTGCTGCAAAAGCAGCTCTGTGGATGAGCTGAGTGGCGATAGGAACTATCGAAACGACGACCATGCCCTCTGCAATCCCTTCGGCTGCGCTGAGCGCCCAGAGCCAGGAGCGGAGGGTGACCCGCCCGCTGCCCTCTGACTTCGCGTCGCGACTGGAGTCGGGGCCCAACAGGAGTGGGCAGATGAGCGCAAGGATGGCTGGCGTTGCAAGCAGGCCATGGGTGCCAAGTAGCGTGACTTGGATCGCTACAAGGAGCGGCGCTAGGAGGTAGGCGACCTCTAAGGCTACGGCATCCCATGAAAGGTATCTCTGCAGTGAGCCTGGTTGCAGCCGATGCGTGAGTGTGTGACGAAGTTTGCCGCTTCCCAGTGCCGTAAGGGCACCAGAGAGCAACGCTGCCGGGAGGCTCAGCCATAGGAGTACGTGGACGAGACTCGCCATGACGAGCGCGACGTCGACAAGGGCTAGCAAGGCAAGCGTGGATCTAGCCTGAAAATGGGCGCTGTAGTTGTCAAGACGAGTTGCCACGATCCCGACAACCGAGAGCTCGCCGACCGCGAGGGCGCCCACCACGAGCGAGGCAAAGCGGAAGTTGGCTCCTGTGCCGATGACGTACTCGATAGCAAGGGGTATTAAGGCGACGGGGAGCCGAAAGCTAGTGGCTGGAATGAGCCATCTAAAGTAGATAGATCGGTCGCTTGACTCTGCCATCAGGTGCGCCGGAAATCCTCTTCGTTCGAATTGGAGATGGCTGAGTGAATGCGGTTGCATTCCATATGTCCGACAAGTTCCGTGCCGTTGGGCATCCTCATCACCACTCTCTTGTTACCTAGGGCAGTTGATTGTACCTGAGCCGCGCGTGGTGGGCTGTGAATCTGACTTCAACATAGGCGGACTAGACCGCCACTTGAACGTTGTGCGAGCATCGAAGCTCTGACCAGAGACAGATGGGCGATTTTGGCGAACGTGGATGAGCTGCTTTTTTTGTCCGCCTGTGACAGGGTTGGATGCCAGTTCCAGCGGTACTAGTCGCCTGGCTGCGTCTACTATGACATGTTTTCTGATTTGGACTCATCTATCGGGTTCGGTATTTGCCTTTGTTACTCTGTCTTCCTAAGCCAGTATGACCTGGAATTTTGTTGACACTTGTGTTGCCATCTTTGTACCAGCAACCAGATTATCAAGGTGGCTGTGAAGCCATTCTTAGTTCTAGCCCCGCTCTCTAGATTGGAGATCGTTGAGCTTAGAGTAGGCGACGATGCCGGATCGTTTAGTCTTTTCAACCAGGTTGGGCTAGTTTGGTAGGGAGTTCCTGTGGTGCCTATGGGAACGTCGGTAAGTCTACGTCGCGCTTAGGCTGCGACCGGTTCCAGAAGGACGTGGTAAATGTCGCTCGGATTGGAACAGTGTGGGTTAATTGGGGATCTCCATACGGGGGCTGTCGTCTCTGATGAAGGTGCCATCGAATGGCTTTGTGTTCCTCGGTTCGACTCTGATGCCTGCTTTGCGCGCCTGCTTGGTGACGACAGCAATGGCTACTTTCAAGTAGTACCTGATCTACCAATTCTGCGGCGCGAACAGGCCTATGAGAAGGATACGCTTGTCTTGACTACCACCTACCATACCGAGACGGGTTCGGTTCGACTCCTTGACTTTATGCCTATCCGCGAGGAGCATGCTCGGATTGTTCGGATCGTTCAAGGGCTATCTGGTTACGTTGATATGAAGGTGACGCTCTCACTACGTTTTGACTACGGCGTCTCGATCCCGTGGGCTCGACATATAGAACGCGGCCTTTCGTTTGTCCTTGGTCCTAGCGCGGTGCTGCTGGAATCTGATGTCGAAATGCATGGCGAAGACATGATTTCGGTGGGTAGCTTCCGCGTTCGAAAGGGCCAGGATGCAGAGTTTGTCCTCGTCTTCTACGGGTCGACAGAGGCGATCCCAAGAGTAGTCCGTCCACGGGAGGAGCTGACGCGAACGCGTGCGTTTTGGCGAGGTTGGGTGACTGGAGCCAAAGAGGATTATGGTCGCTACGAAGATATCGTACGTCGTTCGATGATTACCTTAAAGGCGCTCACCTACTCTCCCACCGGCGGCATGGTAGCCGCCCTTACGACTGCATTGCCTGAGCAGATCGGAGGCAGTCGGAACTGGGACTATCGTTTCTGTTGGTTGCGAGATGCTACTTTTGCGCTCTACGGCTTCCTGCAGCGCGGTCATCCGGTTGAGGCACGTGCTTGGCGTTCCTGGTTGCTAAGAGCGATAGCCGGCAACGCCGAGCAGTTACAGGTCATGTATGGGGTGGCCGGTGAGCGCAGGCTTCCTGAGCTTGAACTCGATTGGTTGCAGGGGTATCGTAACTCTCGACCGGTCCGCATCGGCAATGCCGCGTCCGGACAGTTTCAGTTGGATATCTATGGTGAAGTCGCCGACGTGCTCCATCAGATGCTTAACCACGGCATCAAACCAGACGAGAATGCTTGGGAGATTCAGCGCTATCTTACCGATCATGTCGTTTCAGTTTGGGAGCAGCCGGATGATGGGATCTGGGAGATCCGTGGTGATCGAAAGCACTTCACTCATTCCAAGATCATGGCGTGGGTGGCGATCGATCGAGGTATCCGAACCCTCGACTTACTTGGTTATGACGGACCTCGTGAGTTGTGGGATCAGGAACGAACCCGTCTGGCTGAAAGGATTTACGATCAAGGTTATAACGAAAAGCTTGGCTCTTTCGTACAGTCTTTTGGTTCAGATCGTCTCGATGCCTCTGTACTTCTCGCTCCGATTATGGGCTTTATTGACCCTAAGGATCCTCGCATGATCTCGACGGTGGAGAGGATTCGCGAGGATCTCTCCTCCGGTGGCTTTATTCTCCGCTATCAGCCCGATGGTGGTGTTGATGGGATCGACGAGCCAGAGGGAGTCTTTCTGCCATGCTCGTTCTGGCTGGTGGAGAATCTCGCCCTCCAAGATAGGGTGGACGAAGCCGAAGAGTTGCTCGACAGACTGATCGGTGTGGCAAACAATCTTGGAATCTACTCCGAGGAGTATGACCCAACCCAGAAGATTATGTTGGGGAATTTTGCGCAGGCGTTCACTCACGTTGGCTTAGTCAATGCGGTGCAACGCGTGGTTCACGCAAAGCATCAAGGTAACTTGGCCGGGTGAGAACATGTGGGAAGTGTTGCCTGGGTTCGACCGCAGTAACGACTTGCCAAGGATTGCCGCATGGAGTGAGGTTCGTTGCCTTGTAGTAGCGCATCGCAACGATAACGTTCATCGCGCTAGCGGTAATGACCCTGTAGGTATAACGCCATAGAGAGAGGGATCACCATGAGAGAGATACCGTTCGTTTTGTTTGGAGCTACGGGCGATTTAGCCAGGAAGATGTTGTTGCCAGCCTTGATGACGCTCTTCCGGGACCACAAGGACTATCACCTTCAGGTGGTTGGCGTCGCTGATACAGATTACAGCATCGATGGTTTTCGAGAGTACGTATCCTCCCTCCTCGTGGATTCAGGGCATTTTGACGAGGCACAAATCGAGGCATTCGTCCGTGAAGTGACCTATGTTCGGGGCGACTACGGCGCAGGCTCGTTGTATGAAGATCTGGCGACGGTGATTGAGGCAGAGGCAGAGCCAATCTTCTATCTTGCGATACCTCCTCGATTCTTTGAGGTGGTGGTGGACCGACTTGAGGCTGCCGGCTTCGCCGAGACTGGAAGGGTGATGGTTGAGAAGCCTTTTGGGCGTGATCTGACGGATGCACGTCAGCTTTCTAGCGTATTGACGAAGGCGTTTCAAGAGTCTCAGATCTACAGGATCGACCACTTCCTTGGTAAGGAGGCTGTTCAAAATCTCCTGGTGTTCCGGTTTGCAAATTCGATACTTGAGCCGTTGTGGAATCGGAACTATGTCTCGAGAATCGAGTTGAATATGCTCGAAGATTTTGGTGTCGAGGGTCGTGGAGCCTTCTACGACAGCGTCGGTGTTCTCCGCGACGTGGTCCAAAACCATCTGCTTCAACTTTTATGTCTCCTTTTGATGGAACCTCCGTTGTCGATGAGTAGCGAGGCGGTTGCTATGGAGCGGGTTAAGGTCCTCGCATCTATGGAGCCGCTGTCACTCGCCGAGTCGGTGCTCGGTCAATATCGTGGCTACATGAACGAACCAGGCGTCACCCCAGGCTCCTCAACTCCCACCTTCGTCGCTGTGCGAGTGCGGGTTAACTCATGGAGATGGGCCGGCGTTCCGGTATTCATTCGAGCCGGCAAGGCTGTTGACGCCACCAGAACTAATGCCATCATCGAGTTTCGATCGCCACCAACCATGATTTTCGACTCCAATGATGTGTACCATCTACCGGAGCCGAATCGACTCATCTTTGAGTTCAAGCCAGATGACCTAATTGACCTGAGAATGCAGGCTAAGGTGCCTGGTCCCAACTTGCGTTCGGCCCCAGTCTCTCTGGAGGTCGGTCGAGCTGGCGGACCAGTCAAGGGTGAGGAGCCTTACGCGCAGTTGATAGATGACGTTACTCGCGACGATCAGTCTAGGTTCGCCTCTGAGGAGTCGGTCGAAGCCGCCTGGCGAGTAGTATCTCCACTACTCGATCAGCCAGCTTCTCTCCTCTATGGCGCAGGTACCGGCGGCCCAAGGGAGGCAGACGGCCTAGTTAGCGAGTTTGGAGGTTGGTGTTAGATGGGCGAGGTTTTGGCGGTTGACCTTGGTGGGACGAATTTTCGGATGGCTCGAGTGTCTAACGAAGGCGAGATACTCAAGCGGGCGGCATTGAGCACCAGGGAGTCGCGGTCAGTTGGCGAAGGACTCGAACAGCTTGTGCAACTGGTTGAGGGTGCCGATGTCCAGACGTTGGTGTTTGGCGCACCGGGTGTTGTCGATCACGCCAAAGGCCAGGTGGTATACGCCCCCAATCTTGATCAAGAGTTCCTAGCCGAACTGAGCGTCTCTGCACTTGAGGGAGTGCTCAACAAGAAGGTCATTCTCGTAAACGATGCGGATATGGCTGCTCTGGGAGAGTCGGAGCTCGGAGCAGGTAAGGGTGGATCGACGGTGCTGTATGTGACTTGCTCCACTGGGATTGGGGCAGGCGTCATACATGAGGGGCAGCTCCTTCGAGGACACTACTCGACCATGGAGGTGGGACATACGCGGCTTGGACTTGAGGCCATGGACGAAGGTGAGTCGCTCGCATCAGGTACGGCACTTGCTCGCATGGCAAAGGAGGCGGGTCTGTTGACCGAGAATCCCGACCTGGTCAAGTTAGCTGCCGCGAATGCCGGCATTGAACGTGAGGTGTTGAGCAGGGTCACAGAGGCATTCGGCATCCTTCTATCGAATCTCTCTTGGTTGCTAGCTCCGGACAAGATAGTTGTAGGCGGAGGTCTGGGCCTTTCGGATCCAATCGTGCTCGAACTGACGCAGCAGGTATTCGATAGGAGCGTGCCCAAGTACCTATACGGCTTGCGACTAGCTCCAGCACAGCTCGGAGACGATGCTGGGCTTCGAGGGGCCGCGTTCGTAGAACATGCGCTCGCTCGAAGAAGTCATCTCGCATAGTTCGGCGATTGTCCAGTAATGATGCCACGTTTGCGTCGTTAGCATCTGGTTGTTGTAGCTACTCTGGCAATCAAGTCTCGTCGGCGGTTGAGTTACGGAGACGGCACTCTGCTTATTTCTAGATAGTCGCCATTGTATTCCTGCTAGCGTGATATGCCGGATACGGCACTAGCTGAGTGAAGAAATCTGCGTCGATTATGGCTCGCCCCTCCTGGCCTTGGAGACAACACAAGCCTCTTATGGCCGTGCCGCTCTCGGTGAGCCTAGAGTCTGGTCGCGACTGTAGCCGATTGGTGATGGGGACATGGCCACCCAGAATCATCTATTCCCTTAGGCCCAGTAACACCATTGTTAAACAGAGCCTAGCTACCCGACGGCGAGGTGTCGCGGCCCGTCTGTGAGCACCTCAATGGCGAGTTCAGGCGAGACGATGTTGATTTGAACGCCGGTTCCCATCTCGAAACCAGCGAGCGTAGAGAGTTTAGGGTAGACGTGTGCATGCCAATGAAAATTGCCGAAGGCACGATATGGGGAGGAGTGGAAGACAAGGTTATATGCCACCGGACCCACTTTTTCGCGTAGAGTTGCCAGCGAGGAAGTAATCGCCTCTCCGACACCAAAAAGTGCCTCTGGGTCGGCAAGATGCATGTACGGTCCATGTTCACGAGGCACGATGAGGAGTTCAAACGGGATCGACGACCAATAGGGGGCGATAACTGCGAGGTGGTCGTCGGTAAAGAGAATACGCGAGTCGATCGACTCCTCAAGTGCAACCGTGGTACAGAGTAGACACCCACCGACAAAGCGAGCGAAACCCGCCTGTTCGTCTGCGAGTTCGCGCGGCACGAACGACATGCCGAGGAGCTGTGCATGGGGATGCGCCATTGAAGCACCTGCGTCGCGACCCTGATTGACGATAGCTTGCGAGTAGCGAATCGACTTTGAGTGGGCATGCGCTTCGATTCGATCGCGCATCGCCGACATGACGACGCGCGACTGTTCGGCATCGAAGTCGCTCCACTTCGCATCGTGGTTAGGTGACAAGATCAGTACCTCGTGGATGCCGGTAGCAGGAGCCTGAGTGAAGACTGGACCATGACTGACGCTGACCATTGGAGCGTCTCCTTGAAATGCGGGGTAGAGGTTGGGAACTACGCGAACCTGCCAGGAGCCGGTTGGACCATAGGTCTCAAGTGCTGGGGGTGTCGCCTCCTCATTGCCTGGACAGAACGGGCACGGCCGCGTTGGATCTTCAGGGGCTATCTCCGACGAGAGGGAGATAGCTGCAGGCCGATAGCGCCGACCCTCCGCGACTACCACCCATCTACCTGTTAGTGGGTCAAGCCTCAACTGATGTGCATCCACAAGCTCTCCTTTTATCACTCAAGCTAGCAGGTCATCTAGCAGGTATCGTGAGTTGTTCAGCTAGGTATAACCCAGAGTTTTCCAACTTGTTCCTTTCCAAGGCTCATGAGTAGCGCGCTAACGTATGCGTTCGCCGCCATCATATGATACGGAGTCGCAGGCTGTTAGCTGCAACTGAGACGCCAGCTGATGATGGAGATACCCCAGTAGCAGAAGGATTTGAGGTTCGAAAAGGATGTAGAGTAGAAACCGGGTGCGGTCGAAGAAGGTTTCTCCTCGACGCTGATGGAAGGTTTTGTGATGTCAGAGTTGTCTCAGCAGATAGATCGACTTGATCAAGAGGACGTACTTGCGGAGTTTTGTGCGCGATTCGTCCCAGACGTGCTCGGGGTTAACTACCTTGATGGGAACTCGCTCGGCCGTCTGAGTCACGACGCTCGAGCAGCGATCGTCTCCACCATCGATGATGAATGGGGGAATGAGCTCATTCGGGGTTGGGAACATTGGACCGAGCTCAGTTCTCAACTAGGAGAGACTCTGGGTTCCCAGCTGCTTGGTGCGGCTCCGGGTCAGGTAGTTGTCTCCGACTCGACCTCGGTCAATTTGTACAAGGCCATCCTCTCTGCGCTTTCCCTTCTGCCAGATCGAAAGGTTTTAGTCGCGGATATCAATGACTTTCCAACTGATCGATTTATCCTTGAGGGCATCGCAGCATCGAATGGTCTTGAACTGCGGCTGATCGCCTCCTCGATGAATGAGCCGGTGGGCCCAGACGAGTTTGCTCCGTATCTTGATGATGATGTTGCAGTTGTAGTGATGTCTCAGGTTAACTATCGTTCTGGTGCTCTGAATGATCTCGCTCGCCTCGCCTACGTCACCCATAGCGTGGGTGCCCTGCTGGTCGCCGATCTCTCACACTCAGTGGGTGCCGTTCCCATTGCCTTAGATGCCGATGATGTTGATTTCGCCGTTGGCTGCACCTATAAGTATGTGAATGGAGGTCCTGGATCACCTGCCTTTCTGTATGCACGTGAACGCCTACAGTCTGAACTCACCCAGCCGATCTGGGGGTGGTTCTCGGCGGCGGATCAGTTCCAGATGGGACTGCGCTACGAGCCTGTGCCCGGGATCGGACGCTTTCTTGTTGGTACTCCACCAGTGCTTCAACTAGCTGCTCTAAAAGGGGCACTTGGGGTGGTATGTGATGCCGGCATCGAACGCATTAGGCAAAAATCTGTGATCCAAACGGAGCTTGCGATCGAGCTCTTTGATGCTCATTTGGCCCCGCAGGGCTTCCGACTTGCATCACCGCGTGACCCGGCTAAGAGAGGTGGGCACGTGACTTTTGAGCATTCAGAGGCCCTCTCTTTCTCCAGCTCTCTGTTTAGTGACCATCGTGTACTGGTCGATTACCGTGTTCCAAACCGCATCCGATTTGCTCCGTCGCCCCTGTATACGAGCTTTGCTCAGGTTTATGAGGGGGTTATGGCGCTTTCGAAGCTGGCTGCTAGATGAGTGGACGCTGAACTAGGGGCGTATCGAATAGCTTTGACTCCGTAGACTCATCGATCGTGGAGGTCTATCTCGATCACGCTGCGACTTCTCCGATGTCCGAGGAGGCTTTGGCGACCTATGTCGAAGCGGTCCGAGCTGCGCCCGCAAATCCTGCATCAGGACATGCTGCTGGGGCTATAGCCAAGCATCAGCTTGAGTTGGCACGTAGCAAAGCTGCCCAGCTCTTTGGGATGAGTGAGGATGAGGTGCTCTTTACCTCTGGTGCAACCGAGTCGATGAACTGGGCAATAAGCGCAGTAGCTGCTCGACCTGGGGTTGTGTTTGCGACTCCGATCGAACACAGCTGTGCGATGGAGCCACTCAAGCGGCTGGGTGATCGTGTAGTCTGGCTGCCAATGACCCCGTCCGGAAAGGTTGATTTCTCGGCCGCAATAACTTCGTTGAAGGCGTGTTCACGCAACATCAATGCCTTGATTGTGATGGGGGCGAACAACGAGACAGGAGTCATCCAGCCGGTACGCGAGCTCGCCTCGTTGGTGAAGCGCCTCAATCCCTTGGCCCTGGTGGTGTCGGATCTGGTTGCAATGGCCTCCTGGGGCGGAGTTGCCGATGCGATGGAATGGGTTGATTTCGGGGTACTTAGTCCCCATAAGGTGGGTGGTCCGGTCGGTGTTGGTGTGGTTCTTCGGCGACGGGGAGCCGAGATTACCCCTTTCGTGATTGGAGGTGCGCAGGAGTACGATATGCGTGCCGGAACGGTATCTGTGCCCTTAGTAGTCGCCGGCGTCGAGGCGCTCTCGGCCGCTGTCCAACATAGTGAAGATCACAGACTGATCTGTAGATCACTTCAAGATCGCCTTGAGCGAGGACTCGCCGATCTGGATGGGAATGTTGTAGTCGTTGGCACTGAGGAGTCACGAGTTGGCATCACCAGTGCGGTGTTTACTGGCTTACGCGCTGAGGATATTCTGTTCTTGCTCGATGAACAGGGTGTTCGCGCCTCAGCTGGGGCAGCATGCGCCTCGGGGGCGATGCAGCCCTCCCATGTCCTGCTTGCCCTTGGTTATCCGCGAGAGGATGCGCTTGCCCAGGTGCGTTTCTCCTATGCCTCCTCATTGAGCGAGTCTGAGATCGATTATGCCATCGACGCCGTAGACAAGGTGGTTACGAAGTTGCGACCGAGATGACGCCAAAGGAGCCAAGACGATGGGCTCCCGAACGATGAGGACCTGACGATGAAGGTAGGTATAAATAATCCGATCTATGTTCTTCTTCTCATCATGCATGTAGGAGCAGGGCTGATTGGTTATGGTGCCAACGCTATGGCTGGATGGACAGCCCGCGATGTTGCAAGCCAAGGACCCACTGATTCAGTGCGGCGTTTCTTTGATGGCAAGGTCTCGTTGGCCCAGTGGTGTGTTGTGTTGGTTCCCGTTTTTGGCATTAGCTTGCTGCTGATACGCGATGCTTCTGATATCTCTAAGCTCTGGTTCTGGGCGGCGGTGACGATCTGGGTTATCACACTCGGGCTTCTGACCGGCAAAGGCTGGCCAGCTCAGCGCAGGTTGGGCAGTCTGTTGGATGCGGTTGAACGTAGTGACATTGAGATCCGTGGGAGCGGCGTTGCCGTTTTGCGAACTCAACAAATCGTGGTGACACTGTACCTGATAGCATTTTTCCTCATGCTCTTCAAGCCATAATTGGGGGATTTCAAGGCTGAGGCAGATGCCGAGGTCGGACCCCCGACTGTTCTATACACTGTTAGCGGAACGCAGTCGACCATGATTGTTAGCTGGTGTTACTGGAGCACGATCAATTACGGACCCCATGATGGTGGCCAAATGTATTCGTGACACACCAAAACAACCAAGAAGGTATTTAGCCTGCAAGGTAGTCTGGATAGCTTTGGGCGTGGACGTGGTAAAGCGAACTACAGGAGCTCGATCAGCCCCGGCCGCAGTTTGGCTTCTTGCCGTGGTTCGCCTTCTTTTTGGCCCGAAGTTTTCGCTTGACTGTTCGCTTTGACATAGGTGCAACAGGTTAGTCGGTGAAGGGCACCCTTCGAACCAGCGTTTCGCCGCGGTAGGCTCTCTGGTATGGAAAGACTCGGCCTGGTTGGGCTCGCAAATGCTGGCAAATCGACTCTCTATAATGCATTAACAGGATCAGAGACGTTGGTTGCACCGCACCCTTTCTCGACAACCGAGAGTGTGGTGGGGGAGGCGGTCGTGCCGGACGAACGCCTGCGCAAGCTTGCGGTGCTCCATGAGTCGAAGAAACTGGTTTACGCCCATATTCAGGTCGCCGATATTGCTGGTCTTGTCTCTGGGAGTTCGACGGGTGCTGGATTGGGGAACCGCTTTCTTGGGCAGATTCGTGAGGTTGATGGCATCGTCTATGTGTTGCGCGCCTTTACTGACGATCAGGTGCCAGGGGAGAGTGATCCGCTTTCGAGTCTGGAGACGCTCGAACTTGAGCTGACTCTCGCCGATCTTGGAAGTATCGAAGGCACTCTGGACAGACGGAAACGCGCAGCCAGGGCTGACAAGTCTTTGGGCGGTGAGATCGAGGCGCTTGAAGCTGCGCGTGCTGTGCTTGAAGACGGTACACCGATCTATCGAGCGAACCTTGGTGCCGATGTGCTCGCTACTCTCCACAACTCGTTTCTTCTCACCAACAAGCGGGTACTGGCGGTCATCAATACTGACGAGGACAACCCTCAAGGGGATCCAACTCTAGAGGCAAAGGTGTCGGCCCAATTAGGGGGCGATCCGGTGGTATTATCGGCGAGCCTGAAGCTCGAGTCTGAGCTTGTCCGTCTCAACCAGGAGGAACGCGAGGAGATGTTTGAGGCCCTCGGTATTGAGCGACCTGCACTAGAACGTATCGCAGAAGCAGCCTTTCGTGCGCTAGATCGCCGGACCTTCTTTACAACCGGTGACAAGGAGTCCCATGCGTGGACCTTCCGTTCAGGCTCGAATGCTGTCGTTTGTGCTGGAGTCATTCATTCGGATCTCGCACGAGGCTTCATTCGTGCCGAGGTGATCTTCTGGGAGGATCTTCTGGAGATAGGTTCATGGTCTAAAGCAAAGGCTGCCGGGAAACTAAGACTCGAGGGGAAAGATTATCTGGTCGCCGACGGCGACGTACTCGAGATTCGCTTCAACGTCTAACTACGATGGCATGGTTGCTTGATTCTCGTGGTCAGGTGCTCGCGTCGCTCATGCTAGCACGGTCGATTGGCTGGTCAATGAGGGCTGTATTCGACATGGCGATCGATGTCGGTTCAGGGATTGTCCTGTGGCCAGGAGTGGGGCGGGCGACGAAAGGTGTGGCGATTTTTCTCGATAGTGACCTGGTGGTCCGCCGTGTTAGAGAACTGCGAGCACTTCATCCATGGCTGATGTTCTCGTCTCAAAGGGTGATAGTGTTGCCTCGGCATATAGTTGCCGTCGAGAGTCCAGCGGTGGGAGATCGACTCGTGATTCGGTTATGACCAACACCCTATTTGTGGTCGGCACTCCGATCGGTAACCTCGGTGATCTAGCTCCACGTGCAAAGGAATGCCTGGGTGCTGTCGACATGATTGTCGCCGAGGACACTCGGGTGATTGGACGTCTCTGTCATCTGGTCGGTATTACTCCTCGAGCGTTACGTGGTTACCAGGGCAGGCACCGTATCACCGAACCCGAGTTGCTATCTGCACTCGAGATCGGTGATGTTGCGCTTGTCTCTGATGCAGGCATGCCTGGTGTCTCTGATCCAGGGGCGGTCTTCATTGCTCTTGCTCTCGAACACGGGATGCAGGTTCGCGTGATTCCGGGGCCGTCTGTGCTGGCAGCTGCCATGGCACTATGGCCTAAGGTTATCTCTACCGCATGCTTCTTTGGATTCCTTCCTCGGCGTGGAGCAGAGAGGTCTCAGATGGTAGCGCAGGTGATGAGCTCGCCCTCGGTAGGGGTGATTTTGGAATCACCCAAACGTCTATATGAGACCTGCGCTGAGTTGGCAACAATCGATGGTTCGCGCCAGGTTCTCCTCCTCGGAGAGCTGACCAAACTCCATGAGTCGATGCATTGGCTAACTCTGTCCGCTGCTGTCACATGGTTGCGCGGGACTGAACCAAGAGGGGAGTGGGCGATCGTGATCGACGGGGCCCGAGCTGTGGTGCCGACAGAGGCAGAGAGTGATCGACTCCTGCTGGCGTTAGCTCGCTCTACGCTTGGAACTAAGGAGGCGGCAGCGATTTATGCCGAGGTGGTGGAGGTGTCTGCCCGAGATGCCTATCAACAGATGCTCTCGAGTCGATCTGAGCGGACATAGCCGGGGTAAACTAGCCTTCAGCAGCAACGATGGATTGGAACTACCGCAATGAGTCGCTTCTACATGACGACACCAATTTTCTATGTGAATGGAGATCCGCACCTCGGAACAGCCTACGCCGCGATCAACGCCGACGCTTTTGCGCGATGGCATCGACTTCTCGGCGATGAGGTACTCTTCCTAACTGGAACCGATGAACATGGCTTAAAGATACAACAATCGGCTGATGAGCACGGAGTCTCTCCGCAGGCCTGGGTCGATCATACGGCTTCGCGCTTTTTAGGAGCGTGGAGGGAACTCGATATCTCCTTTGACGATTTCATCCGGACGACGCAGGAACGCCACCATCGCACGGTTCAGCAGTTCCTGACCGCGATATATGAGAATGGGTTCATTGAAAAGGGATTCTACGTAGGACTATACTGCGTTGCTTGTGAGGCTTATTACGAAGAAAGTGAGCTTCTAGAGGGCAGTAGATGCCCAGTCCACGAGCGGCCAGTGACTGAGATGAGCGAAGAGAATTATTTTTTCAAGCTCTCTGCTTTCACTGATCGATTGATTGAACTGTACGAGTCGGGTGCGATTCGAGTTACTCCTGAGTTTCGGGCAAATGAGGTGCTTGGATTCCTTCGTCAAGGACTAAAAGATATCTCTATTACTCGAACCTCAATAACTTGGGGAGTTAAGGTTCCTTGGGATGATAATCACGTGTTTTATGTCTGGTATGATGCGTTGATCAATTACCTTACTGCTATCGAGTATGGCGAGGATACTGGACGTTTTGCACAATGGTGGCCTGCGGTACACCACCTGCTGGGTAAGGATATAATTCGCTTTCATGCCGTTTGGTGGCCAGCCATGTGCCTCGCCGCCGGTATAGATCCGCCCTCACAGTTGCTAGTTACTGGTTGGCTGCTAGTGGATGGTGCTAAGATGTCAAAGTCAAGCTCCAATCAGATTGATCCGCTTTCAGTGGTCCGTGAAATGTCTTCAGACACGCTGCGGTATTATTTGCTATCTTCCACAAGTTTTGGTGCAGATGGTGACGTATCCCTCGAGCGTTTGCGCGCGAGCTATAACGCTGATCTGGCAAACGACTTGGGTAATCTAGTGTCGAGAACGGTAGCTCTGATTGTTCAGAAGTTCGGAGGCAAGGCTCCATTGGTTCCATCATTAGATGAAAGAAATGTAACTTTGATGGAGTTCGTTTCTAATGGAATCACGGCATGGAATGAGTTCCATCCGAATGTCGCTATAGGGGCGGCTATGGAGATGGTGCGTTCTTCGAACTCGCTGCTCGAACACTATGAACCCTGGAGGCGTCCTGTGGATGATCCTGAGAGCGCTTGGTGCCTTGGCACGATCAGAGAGGCGCTGCGACTCGCAGCGCTGTTGTTGAGCCCTGCTATCCCGCAAGCAGCGCATGGAGTTATCGAGCGCTTGGGTTTGTCCGATCTGGGTCCGCTTGAGTGGCGTCCAGGAGGCGAAATTAGCGAGCTCAGCCGTGCTGAACCGTTGTTTCCTCGTCTGCAGAAGGAAAAGTAGTGATGTGGATTGATTCACATGCTCATCCAACCAGTGACGGAATCGACTCAGAGCTTGAATCCATGCAAGCCCAAGGTGTTGGTGGTTTTATAGCCGTCGGGACTTCGGTAGCATCATCCCGGGCCATGGTTGAACTTGTTGCTGATTTGCGCCAACGTCATCCTCAACTTGTGGTTGGCGCTTCGGTGGGGATTCATCCTCATGATGCGGATTCTGCCACCGAGGATGATCTTGGCATACTTGCCTCGCTCGTCGAGGCCAACCCGGAGGACGTCGCTGGCATCGGAGAATGCGGTCTCGATCTGTTCTATGAATATTCAAACCCACGGAGCCAGGAGGCTGCGTTTCGTTCGCAGATCGCTTTAGCAAAACGCTACGATCGAACGCTTGTGATCCACACGCGCGACGCCTGGGAGGATACGTTTCGGATCTTTGACGATGAGGGAGTTCCGAATCGTCTAATTATGCACTGTTTTGTTGGTGGACCTGAGGAGGCGAGACGTTCGCTCGATTACGGCGCCTATCTCTCCTTTTCGGGTATTGCAACCTTCAAGAACGCTGAAGATGTTCGTCAGTCGTTTTTGATGGCTCCAGATGATCGCATTTTGGTGGAGACGGACGCACCTTATCTGGCGCCTGTACCGCTTCGAGGTCGACCCAATGTCATTGGAAACGTAGCGATCACTGCCTCGTTCCTGGCCCAGCTTCGAGGAGTCGAAGAGCGTGATTTTGCTACGATGACGTGGCAGAATACAATAGATGCATTTAAATTATCATAGAGAAACTTATAAAATCTGCCGAGAAGTGACGGGCGAGTAGCTTAGCCAGGCTAGGTTGACCAAGGCCTTTGTGCCACTTGCAGATTCGCTTTGCCGAATTTGCCGTTCTATTGTCGAGTGGAAGGACTTCGCTCTGATACTTCGCAAGAGGTTGGTATGCATGGGTAGGGCGGTGCCAATAGCGATTGGCGTCGCTTCTGTTCTTGCCTCCAGTTGGGCGGCCACGACGCAGCTAGGGAGTATATCTCTAGCCAACTACAGTGCCGCTGGGCTTCCGCAATCCGTTAGCAACACCGGAGTGCTCCCAGTTACTTATTCATCGACATCTCAGGTCACGCTCTTGAGTGAAAATGGCTTGGCAGTGCTACAGAATCTAGGACCGATGGCTCACGCCACCGAGGGCGTAACCCAGTTGGTCGCGCCACCTACTCCATCGCCTGGTCCACTGCCGATCCCATTAGCGCCACCAAAGCCACCACCACCACCACCACCTCCTCCTCCTCCTCCTCCACCACCACCGGAGTATTCACAGTCGGGGGTTGTGTCGTGGTATGGTTCGCCAGCGGGCACCTGCGCCTCCCCGAGCCTTCCATTTGGAACGGTGGTGACGGTAACCAATGCTTACAGTGGGGCATCGACCAATTGTGTCGTCAATGATCGCGGCCCATACGTTGGTGGTCGAATCCTCGATCTGTCGCCGGCTTCGTTCGCAAACATCGCTCCTCTAGGCCAGGGGCTGACGCAAGCGGTACTACACTGGCAATAATTGGCGACTGGTGTC
Source organism: Ferrimicrobium acidiphilum DSM 19497 (assembly GCF_000949255.1). Taxonomy (NCBI): domain Bacteria; kingdom Bacillati; phylum Actinomycetota; class Acidimicrobiia; order Acidimicrobiales; family Acidimicrobiaceae; genus Ferrimicrobium; species Ferrimicrobium acidiphilum. The sequence continues at coordinate 172,794 of NZ_JXUW01000003.1, forward strand.
TCGAAATCTGAATTACAGCGCAGATTGTTCTCAAAAGGCTTCGAGCCGTCGCGTGCGCTCGGTCAAAACTTCCTTGTTGATGCGAATATTGCGCGCAAGATAGCGAGTGAGGCGGCCGCTGGGCAGCTTCCTAGGGCGATCGAGATCGGACCGGGAGCAGGGTCTCTCACTATTTTTCTAGCCGAGTTTTTCGAGCAGGTACTAGCAATTGAGGCTGATCGTGCGCTCGTTGCTGAGTTGCAATCGTTGTTGATGGATCGGCAGATTGTAAATGTCGACGTCGTCAACGGCGATGCGCTACAGTTTGATTTCGTTCACGCTGACCTTGCTCTTTTGCCCACAGTTCTTGTCGGAAACTTGCCCTACAACATAGCTTCGCAAATCATTCTTCGAGTACTCGAACACGCTTGGTATGTCGAATCTATGGTAGTCATGGTTCAGGCGGAGATGGCAGACCGACTGTTGGCCCCGGCGGGTAGTCGGAACTCCTCGGCGTTCGGGGTTCATGTAGCGTTGATGGCTAGAACTCGGTCAGTGTTGACTGTTCCTTCTTCGGTCTTTATCCCGTCGCCGAAAGTGGCCTCTAAGGTGATACGTTTGGATCGTATAAGAGACCCCATCTCTGTCGTCGATCCTTGCCTGTACGCCACCCTGATTTGGGTGATTAAGACTACGTTCGGACATCGTCGTCAGATGTTGCGCCGGGTGCTAAGTTCTGAACAGAGTTCTGTGGTGGCGTCGCTTGGCATCGAGGTGACAAGACGACCCGAATCGCTGCTCATGGAGGAGTGGATCGCCATCGCCCAGGGCCTTGAGGAGGCTGGTATTGGTGCACCACGTTGAGGCCCCAGCCAAACTGACGATCCGCTTCGAGGTGCGTTCGCGGCGTAGCGACGGTTATCACCTCATCGAGGCCGAGATGGTTGCCTTATCCTTTGCAGATCTCCTCAAGGTTGATACCGCTGTCTCTGTTGGTGGCGTGACGATGGTAGCAGATCCTCTTCTCGGCGACGCTGACCGTTATCGTGTTGTTGTCGACGCCTCCAACTCGGTGGTCAGAGCTCTCGATTTTCTAGGTGCGACTGCTCAAGTGGAGGTCAAGAAGCGGATTCCACAGAGCGCCGGTTTAGGAGGTGGATCGAGTGATGCTGCTGCGGTGCTGCGCGCGCTTGGCTACCAGGGCGATCCATCGGCTACCGCCATCTTGGGAGCGGATGTGCCTCCATCGTTGGTTGGTGGACATGTGCACGTCAGCGGAATTGGTGATGAGGTTGAGCTCCTTCCTGACCTACGACGCGATTACGTCCTCTTCCTGCCCGAGTTCTCGATCTCTACCATAGCCGTCTATCGTGCCTTTGATCGGGTGGGGAGCGATGGGGGAGGTAATGATCTTTTCCTTGCGGCATGTGAGGTTGAACCTAAGTTGCGATTGCTCGCCGACGAGTTGGAGGCGCGGTTCCATAAGCCGATAATGCTAGCTGGTTCTGGTTCTACTCTTTTTGCCGAGGCTACCCTTGCCGAACTTGGTCTGGTATCACAAAGGACTAGTCCAGAACTAGAACTGGCGATGTTGAGTACATTGGTTGGGTCAGTAGTCGTTGTCGGGTGTCACACGCTAGCGAGGCCAGAGTTGAACGAACACGGATAGTTATGAAAAAAGATCACCCCCAGGCGATAAGCCTGGGGGTGATGATCAAACCGTGAATCAGTTAACGACCAGCGCGTCGCTGCCAGCGCGTCTTCTTCAACATCTTCTTATGCTTCTTTTTGCGCATGCGCTTGCGGCGCTTCTTAATCAGTGATCCCATGATTGAGAGATGCTAGTCGCTGCGGTGCCTGCATCTGTCTCCTTGCTCGCATTGGTCGGCAACGAATCGGGCGTATGGTAGGGTAACAGGTTGCAGTGGCGGGTAGTTCAATCGGCAGAACGCCTGACTTTGGATCAGGAGGTTCCAGGTTCGAGCCCTGGCCCGCCAGCCACATTGGCCCAGGTCAGAGGCCATATTGCTCCAATGACTCCCAGAGCTGATTTATAAAAATGTCACAAATTAGAGTGTGACGCTCTCCAAGAGACCACAAGGGGATTCATTCCCAACTCAAATAGAAGATCAGAAAACTAGGAAAGAGAAGACCCGTCGACAATTTGAGACGAATTCAAAGAAGACGCAGTCAGACTTTTCGAGAGTGGTAACTCCTCGCTAAGGCAGGTAGCCGAGGATCTTGGCATCTCGAAGGCGACGCTGTCGAACTGGGTTGACAAAGCCCGCAAGGAGAGGCGGGATGTGGGGGTAACTCCAGATCTTGCTGCAGAGAACCGTAGGCTTCGCAAGGAGAACGAACAACTCGCAATGGTGTAAGGAGATCTTAAAACGATTTGCGCCCCTTCCTAGTGTCCCTAGTCTGAAGTTTGCTCAGAAACACTAGGACCCAGATATTTCTGCATAGAAGCGAAGATTTCGTCGGCGCTCTTGGTCCAGATGAAGGGCTTGGGGTTCTTGTTCCAGGCCTCGGCCCACTCGGTAATTCCTTCATTGAGTTCGGTTACACTGTGATGAACACTGCGCTGTAGGTACTTGGTGGTGAGGGCTGAGAACCATCTTTCTACCTGGTTCATCCAGGACGAGTACGTCGGCGTGAAGTGGAACTGAAATCTCGGGTGGGCGAGGAGCCACATGCGGACCGATTCGGTCTTATGGGCTGCGTAGTTGTCAAGGACGACATGAACGCCCAGCTCCTTGGGTACGTTCTTGTCGATGATCTCTAGGAATTCGATGAACTCTATGGCCCTATGGGCAACGGTCATCTTGGTGATGACCTTGCCAGAGGCTACGTTGAGGGCGGCATAGAGATTACTGATACCGTTGCGCTTGTACTCAGTCGTTTGACGCAGGGGAACCCCTGGCACCATCGGACGTATGGGTTGGGTGCGATCAAGGGCCTGTACTTGGGTCTTCTCATCAACACAGAGGACGATGGCCGCCTCTGGAGGGTTCAAGTAGATCCCAGCAACGTCTCTGACCTTTTCGGTGAACTCTGGATCATTCGACACCGTGAAGCTCTCAACCATGTGAGGCTTTAGG